>CAZRFI010000025.1:0-11481 GCA_964598905.1 uncultured Candidatus Sericytochromatia bacterium
ATGTGGCCTTTTACCCGAAAAAAAACGCAATCAGATCTGTTTCAGCTTCAGCAGGGGCTGTTTGACTCGGCCTATTTGGAATTTTTAACGAATCAATTATTGGCCTCGCCTTATTTGGCCCAGAACGTCCTCAATGCGCGGTTTGCCTCCACCGAAGGTTTTTCGGTAATCTTTCAAAGTGCTCAATTGCCGCGTGTGTTACAGGATTTTCCCTTTTTAGCGACCTACTTGGCTCAGTTGATGCGGCCTGAGACAAATCTCTATTATCTCAATGCCCTGGCCCTGAACCAAAGTGCGCGGGTGGAGCGACATATCGACCACAGTATACGTGGCTATGGCACCGAATTGCCTTATCCCCAGCAGGTAAGTGTACTCTATGTGAATATACCTGCGATGTTGGGCGGGGCACTCATGCTTTATGACCCGGCTGAAAACCCGCTCACAGAGATCCAGCCCCAAACGGGCCTTTGGCTCGATTTTCGGGGTGATCTCAAACACGCTATCAGCCCTGTGCAATCACTGCCAGAGGCCTCAACGCCCCGTCTCAGTTTGGTCTGTGAACAATATTCTCTGAGCCCAAGTGAGTTAGAGTCTGTGCCTGAATACGTGCTCAAGTCGACGGTCGGCTTTGGCACTTTTTTGGCAGTGGAATCCCACGAGACTTGAATTAAACCCTTGGCCTAACCTAGAATCAGGGGAGAGGTATCACTCGGATGTCTAAACTTTTTTTTGCTCTTGCCCTGTTGCTCTGTCTCTTGGCCCTGCCAGGTCTTGTGGGCTGTACCCCTTCGGATGCCAAAGACAAACAGAGCCAAACCGTTGAAAAATTTAAAGTGGTCAAAACGGCGGCTGAATGGAAAAAACAGCTTTCGCCACAGGCTTACCATGTCTTGCGTGAACACGGTACTGAGCGGGCTTTTACCAGCCCCTTTCATGCCAGCAAAGCCAAAGGGGTCTATTATTGCGCAGCCTGTAAACAGCCCCTGTTTAGCTCTGCAGATAAGTTCGACTCAGGTACAGGCTGGCCGAGTTATACCCGGCCACTGGAGGCCACTTTGATCGGTAAAAAAGAAGACCGAAGTCTCTTTGGCTCACCCCGTACAGAAGTGCATTGTTCCCGCTGTGGTGGCCATTTGGGCCATGTCTTCGATGATGGTCCTGCGCCGACAGGTTTGCGCTATTGCATGAACGGCGTGGCTCTCGGTTTTCAAGCGGGTGGCACCACACTTTCAAGTTTTTACCAAACTATGACCAAACCTTGACACTTCTCTTTGAGCCGTGACGGGCAAGCTCTCTGGGCCTTTTAAAATCGGAATATGGGATGATTTCCCCCACGATTTTAAAGGACAGATTTTATGGCACTTGCAACACTGACACAGCCCACCGAACGCACCTACGCTCCGATCAGCTGGACCTTTTTTATCCTCATGCACCTGGCCTGTCTGGGGGCCTTCTTTGTTGGGGTTAGCCCTGTGGCTCTCGGAGTTGCGGCGGCTCTTTATCTGATTCGCATGTTTGCGATTACGGCCTTTTATCACCGCTATTTTTCGCACCGCACATTTAAAACCTCACGGCTGGCCCAATTTTTATTTGCTTTCTTGGGTGCGACCTCCGCCCAACAGGGGCCACTCTGGTGGGCTGAAAAACACCGCCATCACCACAAATATTCAGATATGCCCGAAGATTTACATTCTCCAGTGCAAAGTGGATTTTGGATGAGCCATATTGGCTGGGTGCCTTTGCAAAAGAATGTCGGCACGGATTATCGCAAAATCCCCGATTTGGCCAAATTCCCCGAATTGGTGTGGCTGGATAAAAACCATATTTTGCCACCTGTGCTCTTGGGCTCCAGTCTCTGGCTCTTGGGAACAGCTCTGGAGCAATTCTGGCCTGCTTTGGGCTGCAATGGCATGCAAATGTTGGTCTGGGGCTTTTTTGTCTCAACCGTGGTGCTCTACCACGGTACCTTTACGATCAATTCGCTCTGCCATGTCTGGGGCTCGCGCCGCTATGCCACCAAAGACGACAGCCGCAATAATTTCTGGTTGGCCCTGATCACCCTTGGAGAAGGCTGGCACAATAACCATCATTATTACGCCACCTCTGTGCGCCAGGGCTTTTTCTGGTGGGAAATCGATGTTTCTTATTATCTCTTGCGCCTGCTTGGGATCTTGGGCATCGTCTGGGACTTTAAACAGGTGCCCGCCCATCTCAAAGCCAAACAAATTTTAAAACATTAAAATTTAAAATAAGTGCCCTTTGCCCATTCCTGCTGATATCTGTTAAGCTAAACTCGCGAATAATTTTATCAGCAGAGTGGGGAAAAAATGAAAAAAACCAAACTGGCAACAAGTCTCTTTTTGAGTGGTTTCTTGCTCAGCAGCTGCAGCCCAGAGCTGCTGAACAATCTGCTCAAGCCCAATTCTGAAACGGTCTCCCCCTCTGTTGAACCAGACAGTTTTTTAAAACCCACTGCACCTCCCTCTTTGGCTGAAAGCAGTAAGCCGGTGATTCGGTCCTCTGGCCCACTCTCGTTGCCCACTGCCACGCCCACACCGCTTGTGGCTGTTTCGGGGATTTTGGTGGCTCCACCCCCCACTTTTGAACTGGTTCCTCCTGGTTACAATGCGATGATTGCCATCGATTATGGGGCCCAAGGGGCCCGGCTCAAAAATCGCCGTCAGGTGATCTATGCAGGTGGTCCGACAGACTATTTTTACTTGAATTTTAAACAATCGCGTATCTTGCCCGCAGGTCAAGGTGTCAAAGTGATGTCAGGCGATGGCACAGAGATTGCCCGTGTCACGGAACTCAGCCAGAGCATACGGGTGCCTGGCAACACGGCGATTTTGGAGGCTTCTTGGGATGGCCAAGGGGATCTGCCCGAGACCACTGTCGAACATTTTGCCATCCACACCGGTACGGCCCCTTCGGTCCCGGTCGAAGAAAGCGGACTCAAGAATAAATTAAACAGTTTTCCCCTGAAATTAAATACCCCTGTGACCCTGCTTGATGGGGTTGAACGGGAGCGCGATCAACCCAGCAAACAGACCACTTATTTTGTCAGTGTGCCCAATGTGCGGGGCAAAGCCATTGATATCACCATTGATGGGCGGGCCAAGATTCTCGTCAGTGAAGAGATCAACCAATTTTTGTTGCCCAACAGCGATTTGGCTTTTCGTGAACTCGACAGCCGAGCCTTGTTGGGAAGTACCTACACACTTTCGTTGCGTCCAGCCAATGTTGATACCCTCTTTTTAACCGTGACCTTGGACGGGGAATACCGAGATGGCTATGGTATTTTGAGCGTAAACGAAATCAAAGAGGAGCCGCGCTTTCAGGTCTATTATGAGGGCAGTCCCAGCGAACATGGCTTTGCCGATGAACCGACGATGCGCACCCAGGTCGATCAGATTATCCAACAGGCTTCACGGCTTTTGTACCAAGCCACGGAAGGGCGGATCCGGATCAAAACCTATGGCTTAAATATCAAAAAGGGCTGTCCCCCACTGAATGTTTTGCCTGTGGATCCCCATGTCTGCATTTCCACCCAAGATATTTTGGGCAATTTTTGGCGCTCTCATGCCCTGCCCGGAAATCAGATCAGCCTTGAGAAACAAGAAGGTGCCCCTTCGGATACCCGGAGCACCATCAGTTTGGGCAATATATGGGCCCATGAATTTATGCATTGGCGCTTTGCTTTTTTGGATGAATACGGTGAAACCTTTGGTTTGGGTCCCAGTGTGTCACTCTGCCCGATTTCAATGATGGACAATCACAATGCGACAGAGCTTTGCTGGAGTGACAACCACAATCCCACTGGAAATACGACTTTGACTGTGAAAACAGGGGGACAGTCGATGTGGGCCGCTTTGGGCCAACGCCTCAATTTTACCCCCCCCAGCAATTCCCCCGTGCGTATTTTGAGGGCCGAGTCAGGGGTCAATTTCCCAATGTAAAAGCGCTAGCGCACGAATATAAAAGCGCTAGCGCAGGAAAAACCCGTTGGAGTTGATCCAATCGCTGTAAAGCGTAAAGGTCAGCGGGGCTGTAATGCGCAACATAAAGGTCGGGCCTGCGGGTTGGGGATAGACGGGAAAGGCCATGTCGACGCCCAAGATTGAACCAGTGGGGGTGATTGCATTGATGCCCATCCCAGCACCCAATTGCAGGTTGCGCGGCACGGGGTTGTCATTCCAATAGGCCCCTGCATCGACAAAGGCATTCAGATCAAAAGCCCAACCCTCCAGAAAACTGCCCAGACCGGGCGTGGCGATCATCGACTCAAAAAAAGCGTCCATGCTGAGCTTAGAGGGTTTGTAGATCAGATGAAATTCAGGCGAGCTGCGTACACTGTGCCTTTCGGTGATCGAAAACTCCCTGGCGCCGCGTACAAGCCAATTGCCGGTATTGAGAAAGCCCCTGTAAAAGGGGAATTTTTGGCCCAAAGTTGCACCCAGGGCCGTGCGAAACAAAAAGGTGCCCTGCCATTGGGGCCCTTGAAAAGGCGTCCAGAAAGAGAATCCCGTGGCTGTGGTCTGGGCATATTGTGTGCCCCCGAGGCTGCCCGAGAGCTGAAAACGCAAAAAATTACCATTGCGGGGAATGATAAAGTCGTCCACGTCTGAGTAGATCAAATTGATCGAAGGCAAAAATAAGAGGTCGCTGGCCTGGCCACTTTGACTGAGCGCTGGGCTGGGTGGCAAATTGTCAGGGCCATTAAAAAAACTGTCCTGAATAATACTCAAATTGGCCACCCCACGCAAATAGCGGTGAGAAGCGGGGTCGGACCAGACCGGAAAACCACTGTAGAGGTCGCCCCCGAGACTCTGAATCCAGGTGATCTGGGTGGGTTCGCTGGCTTTTAAGCCCCGGTAGATATAGTCGACTTTGTTGTATTGATTAAAGCCCAGGGTCATACCCGGAATGGGCAATTGGGTGGTCGAAGCGCCCACCACATACTCCCAGTCCTGGACCAAATACGCAGGTTGATTGAGCACAGGCAGATTATTGCGTTTGACCAGGGTGCGAAAGACCGAGCCTTCAAGCAGGTAATTGTCGGTAATCACACCTGCGGTCAGGGCCAGACCGGTAATCGAATTGCTGCTGAGATTGCCCGTGGGCAAAACGGCAGAATAGGTCAAAATTTCGAGTGCTGCGCTTATTTTACCTGGGCCGCTGGAGCTGAAATGCAGGGTGATGGGCACAAATAGATTGTGTTCCAGCCAGGTCAAATCCTTGAGAAAGGCGCTGTAATCAAAGGGTTTGCCAGGCACTGCATTCGCAAAATTTTGGCTGACAATCCAGCGCAGCAAAGGGGTGCCTCCGCTGATCTCAAGCGCTTCCAAGACCACCGGAGCCTCGGCTTTCTCTGAGATCGAAACAGCGGGTTGCTCCGAAAAAGCCTGGTTGACATGGACCTCGGCATTGGGGTTGCCTCTTTGCAAATACATATCGCGGATATACGCTTCGAGGGCTTGTTCACTGCCAGGCAGATTTTCTGCAGTTACCAGCCATTCCAGCACACGTTGGCGCAAATAGACGCTGGGAATCAGCTGTGTTTGGCCGTCTAAATGCTCTATCCGTAAATTTTGAAGTTGAGGGCCGGCTTGAGCGGGCCACGCCACGAGACAAAGCCCCAGCATAAGCGTGGCTTTCAGCCAAGATTTTGCTAACTTAATCATCTTCCCGGCGCACGGCCCGCTCTATTTGGCGTTTGACGTCTTTTTCACGCAAGGCATGGCGTTTGTCGTAGAGCTTTTTCCCACGGGCCAGACCCACCTCTACTTTGAGCCAATTGCGCTGCCAGTACATTTTTGTCACGACCAAAGTCAGGCCTTTTTCTTGGGTTTTGCCAATCAAACGGCTGATCTCGCGCTTGTGCATCAGGAGTTTACGCGGACGCAAGGGGACGTGATTCATCACATTGCCGTGGCTATAGGGACTGATATGCAAATTGAGCACCCAGATCTCACCTTTGTCAATTTGCGCATAATTATCTCGCAAATTGACCTGCCCAGCGCGCACTGATTTGACCTCGGTGCCCACGAGTGTAATCCCAGCTTCGAAGGTCTCTAAAATTTCGAAATCGTGATACGCCTTGCGGTTGACGCTGACGATCCGATCCTGTTTTTTTTCTTTGTTTGCCATTGTTAAAATCTTCTGAAAAGCCCTGAAAAAGTATGTTGCTCAGTTTAACACAGATCCGCACACGGGTCAGAAACTACCCGCTTCCTGCCTATGCGTGGCTGAAAGGCTGTGTTATATTCTCTTAATCAAGCCTGATTCAACTCTGTTTTGGGGCTTATTTTTTGGAGATAGATGGAGAATGTAATGCACAAGCTGTGGACAACTGGAATCTCTTTTGCTTTGCTGGCAGTGGCTTTGCCTCTCAATGCCTCAAGTTTGAGCTTTGATTCGCGTTCTGACTTCCCCGCTCATTTGAGCGATACCACAGGCCGCCATTTTGCTTCGCTGAAAACGGAACAACAGGTTTTGCTGGCCGCCCTCAACGAAGTGGGTGAAATGCCTGTTTTGCGCAGCCATCACTTGACCCAGTATGAATTAGAAGGACTGCTGTTGCGCTCATCAAAACTTTCATTTAAAAATCCAGGCAAGGCCCAATTAGAAGCACATTTGAGCTTGGATACCGATCAGATTTCCCAGTATTTTAAACAGGCCAATTTGGATTCTCCCGTTTTTCAGGCCTATGCCCATTTGCGTCAAAAGCAAGAAGAGATACGCAAAAAACTGGAGACCCTTGCAGATAAATCCCAAGAGGCTGGTTTGAATCAGCAATACCAAGTCTTGCAAGTTTTAGAACAGGGTCTGCGCGCCTATGACCAAAAAGACTGGAAATTGGCCGAAGAGCGTTTCAGTGTAGCTCTCAAAAATGACAATAAACTGATCGCTGCTTATAATAATCGGGGCCGGGCCCGGATCATGCTCTATGATCTAAACGGGGCACTGCAGGATTTTAAACAGGTGCTTTGGCGCGATCCGTACAATGCCTCTGCCCTGTTTAATCAAGGCTATGTTTTGAGCTTGAAAAACCAGCCCAAAGCCGCTTTGGAATCGTTTAACCGGGCGATTATCCTTGACCGCGACAATGCGCTTTATTACAACAACCGAGGCACTGTTCACAATGCTTTGGGACAAAACAAACTGGCCCTTGAAGATTTTCAACGGGCCACTGAGTTAAATAATCAGGAAAGCTCTTACTTCCGCAATCGGGCCAAGACTTGGCTCTATCTTAATAATCAGGCAAATGCGCTCGAAGATTACAATACCTGTCTGCGCCTTTCTCCTCGCAATCTGACTTATTATTTGGAGCGGGGCCAATTGCTTGCCAATCTGAAAGATCCCTATGGTGCACTTGCTGACTTTACCAAGGCCCTGTTTATTGACCCCGATAACAGCGATGCACTCTATTTGCGGGGACAGATCTATGCCCAATTAAATGTCCGCCATTTGGCCCTGTCTGACTATAACCGAGCGATCAAACTCTCTCCCGATTCGCCGTATTTTGAGCGCCGGGGCATTGCCCATTCGGTAGAATTGGATCAACAGAAACGCCTCGCTGACTACAATGTTCTGCTCCAACGTCACCCCAAAGTGGTTGAGTATTATTTTGAACGTGGGGCGGCCTATCTCTATTTGCGTCGCCCCGCCCAGGCTTTGGCAGATTTTGAGCGCGGCTTAAAATTGGCGGGAGCCGAGAAAAAAATCTCCGGTCAGCATTATTTTTACCGGGGCTTGGCCCTGCGTGAACTCAATCGCTGTGATGCTGCCATGGCAGATTTTAAGCGCGCCTGCGATCTCGAACTAAAAGAGGCCTGTGAACACGGCTGCGGGCCACAGCCCACAGTCTCGGAGCTCGTCTCCGAGATCAAGGAAAAAAGTGCAGGTACGCCACCCGCTGCCGCTGGCAAAGGCGAAAATCAGGAGAAATCAAATTCGGCCCCAGAAGCCAAAGATGATTTGGAAGATACCTCAGACAGCGATTTGGACGAATAAATCTGAGGCCTGTGGCAAGGCGCCTTCGAGCATGCCCACTGCAGCCAGATTTTGAATCACTTTTTCCAAAATGGCCGGGCCCAGGTGGGCTTCTGTGGCCCATTTGACCCCTGAAAACCAATCGCGGGCTTGGTCTGTGCGCAGATCGTACCTTTCGCTGACGTAGGCCACAGCACTTTCGCCACTGGCCATAAATGCTGCCGTTTCCTGGTAAATCACCTGCAGCAGGGTCGCTAATGCGCGGGGGGACTCTAAAATCAAGCCTGCTCGGGCGGCGATCACAAAGGAGGGCCAAGGGGTGGGAAATTCTCCCAAGCGCTTTAAGGCCCCTGCTTCAACCCGAGGAGCGGTGGTATATTTTTCCCATAAAAAGACATCTGCCCGGCCCTCGCAGATGGCCGCTTCGAGGGGGGCAATGCCTCCCGCAACGTGGAAATGAATCTCTTCGCGGGGATCCCAACCCTGTGCTTGGGCCAGAAGCATGGCCATCAGGTGTGAGCCACTGCCAAAACGGCTGATGGCAAAGGTTTTATTGCGCAAATCCTGGATGTTTTGCAAAGCTGAATCAGCGGCGACATGAATGCCCCAGGCCAGGGGTGAGGGTACATACGCGCCAATGATGCGGCTGCCGCCCATGCGAGCGATATCGTTGACAATGCCTTCGGTCAAAACCACCGCGAGATCCAATTGCTCCGAGCGCAAATCTGCACACATGGCACCCGTTCCCGTGGGATAGAGCTGAAACTCGACCTCCAGACCCGCCCGCGCAAAAGATTGTTTTTCAATGGCACGATGCCAAGGGGAGTTAAAGTGTTCGGGCACGCCGCCCACGCGCAAAATTTGAGTCATGATTCACCCTCACAGTAAAACAAGGAAATAGTTAAAATTAAGGTTAAGGAATATTATAGCTTGTCCCTGTCAGATCTTGTCCTGGGGTATACTGGCAGCTATGCAAAATACCCAACATTCCTATCCTCCCGTCAGTCGTTGGGCCTTGGGCTCTTTGTTAACCATGTTATTTTTGGCAGCCATCGACACGACTATTTTGTCGACGGCCATGCCAAAAGTCATTGCCGAGTTGGGGGGATCCGAACTCTATCACTGGGTCTTTTCGGCATTTATGGTGGCCTCTACGGTGGCCACGCCATTTTACGGCAAATTTGCAGATTTGCTTGGCGTACGGCGTTGCATGTTGGTGGCTGTTTTCCTCTTTCTCTTGGGTTCGACACTCTGTGGTGCTGCGCGTAGCATGCCGTTTTTGATCGCCGCTCGGGCCTTGCAGGGCCTGGGAGCCTCTGGGTTAATGGGGCTGACGATGATTGCCTTTGGTGTGCTTTTTCCGCCTGAGCAGCGGGGGGCGCGTCAGAGTATGGTCAGTGTGGTTTGGGGGGTCTCCAGTTTGGTTGGGCCTTTGTTGGGGGGATTTTTGGTCTCTGTGATGCACTGGTCTTGGATTTTCTGGTTTAATTTGCCTTTGGGATTGCTGACGACTCTGGTCTTTGCACTGCGTTTTCCGGCGCAAGTGGAACGACCTGCCCGCAAACCCTTTGATTGGACCGGTGCCTTCCTTTTGCTCGTGGGATTGACGTCTGTTATGTTTTGTTTGGCAGCTGGTCAAAGTCGCTACTTGCCTTTGGGTGGCGTGGGGCTCGTGTGTCTGTACTTTTTCTATCGGCGTCAGAGTCAGGTGCCCGAGCCTTTGATTCCCCTGCATTTGTTTCAATCCAGTGCGATCAAGACCGCTTTGGGCCTGGGTTTGCTTAGCAATATAGCCATGTTTACAGCGCTCACCTATGTTCCGCTTTTTCTGCAAGAAGTCATGAAACACTCTCCGACGGCTGCGGGACTGGTACTCACACCGATGATGCTCTCTTGGCCTTTGGCCAGTGCCGCAGCGGGCCTGAAAGTCAATCGCTTTGGCTTTCGGCGCTTGATTATTTTGGGGGCTGTGTCGATGGTGGCTGGCTTGAGTGGGATCAGCCTGGGGCATTTGTCTCAGCAGTCCCTGTGGGTGATTGGGGCCTTTTCCGCCCTGCTGGGCTGTGGCATGGGCATGATGACCTCAATGCTAGTGATCTGTGTGCAGGTATCCGTGCGTCCGGGTGAAATTGGGACGGTTTCAGCTGTGCTCAATTTGAGCCGCAATCTCGGATCTGCGGGTGGGGTCAGTGCCTTGGGCGCTCTGCAAGTTGCTCTGCTTGCTGCCCATGGCTTAGAGGGCTCACTGGTCGCCGTATTTTTGCTGCTCTGGGTGCTCAGCTTGCTCTGCTTGGCCTTGGCTTTTAAAGCGCCGAATTCAACCCCTGCGGAGTTGGCGCAGCAGGTATTGGCAAAGACCTAAACGGAAGCGGTGCTGAATTCTGGCTCTGTTGGCACTGAGCTGGCTTCTTGCCAATTATCATAATCGGCAATAAAACGCAAAATGGTGGCTTTGATTTCGCCAAAAGACCTTAAATCGCGCAAATGGGCCTTGAGGTATTTGACATTGCGCAAACCGTGGAAATAATTGCCATAGTGTTTGCCCATTTCGAGGGTGCCCCGGCGTTCGCCTTTGAGCTGGATCGATAAATCAAGATGTTCCAGCAGAACCTCTACCCGTTCTTCCAAGGAGGGAAAGGGCAGCAATTCACCTGTTTGCAGATAGTGTTTGCTGCGTTCAAAAATCCAGGGATTGCCGTAGCTGCCTCGGCCAATCATGACCCCATCAACTTTGGCGATTTGCAACATGCGCACCACATCTTCAGGGCTGACCACATCCCCATTGCCGATCACGGGGATCTTGACTGCGGCTTTGGCTGCGCCGATTAAATCCCAGTTGGCTTGGCCTTTAAACTTTTGTGTGCGCGTGCGGCCATGAATGGTCAAGGCCTGAATGCCACAAGACTCCAGCATTTTGGCTATTTCGACAATGGTGATTTCGCTGTCGCACCAGCCCAGACGGGTTTTGGCTGTCACGGGGATTTTCACAGCATCGACCACTGCGCGGGTGATCTCTTCCATCAGTTCAGGGGTTTTTAACAGACCTGAGCCCGCTCCACTGCCTGCCACGTGTTTAGACGGGCAACCGTAGTTGATATCCAAAATATCCGGGCCTGCCGCTTCGGCTATTTTGGCCGCTTGGACCATGCTCGCCACGCGGTTACCATAAATTTGAATGCCAATCGGACGCTCTTCGTCCAGAATTTTGAGTTTGGCCACGGCTTCGCGAATGTCGCGAATCAGGCCTTCGGAACTGACAAATTCGGTATAGACAATATCTGCGCCCCGGCGTTTGCAGACCAAACGAAAAGCCAGATCGGTAACGTCTTCCATCGGGGCCAAGACCACCGGGGTTTTGTTAAAATTGAGATCGCCAATGCGCATCGAAAACACCTTTCTCGGAGGGGCCAAAAATGAAGCAGAAACGAATTCAAGCAGGCCCTCTGCTTGAATTATTGCCAGAGTTTGCGTCCAAAGACAAGGCTT
>CAZRFI010000025.1:11581-24654 GCA_964598905.1 uncultured Candidatus Sericytochromatia bacterium
GAAACGGTGATGGCTCAACTCGATCGGGCCAAGGCCAATCCCACTGGAACACTGGTCCCTTTGACATTGCCAGCGGGAGAGGGATGGTTTTATATCGACCTGGAATTGCACAAAGATCCGCTTGCAAAGAAAGTTTTGCCGATTCTAGCGGCCCATGCCTCTCATGTGGCCGACAGGATCAAAAATTTACATCTTTAAGATATATTTCTCGGGTCTGAATTTGTTACCATAAATACAAAGATGCTTGGGCATCAGCGCAACTTTTTTACAGGCAGAGGACAAACACTTGGACCTGAATATTTTGATCACCACCAATGGTCCCGGAGAAATTGCCGCATGGGTACAACCGGTGGTGGAAGTTTTGCGTAATGCGATTCCACAGGCCCGGATCATTATTGCCTTGGTGCCTTGCCCCCACAGCAGCGGCTATGAAGCCCAGGTCAGCAGCCGTATGTTGGGCGCAACGGTGATGTTGCCGAAAGAGACCATGCATTATTTGCTCACAGGCAAATTGCCCCCCCATGTAGTCTTGGCGCGAGAGGGAATTGTTTTACACTTGGGCGGCGATCAGCTTTTCTCGGTCAGCCTCGGCTGGCGCACCCGCTTCCCGGTGGTGGTCTATACCGAAAAATTGGCCCAATGGAAACGCCAAGTCAGCCGCTTTTTGCTGCGGGACGAAGGCCTTTACGAACAGCACCGCAAACGCCGGGTGCCCGCCCACAAATTACACACCATCGGCGATTTGATGGTCAATGCAGTCCACCCCAGCCTGTCTTCGCGAGAGGCCCGCAGCAAACTCAATCTCAGCCATGGCCTGCCTGTGATTTCGCTTTTGCCTGGCAGCAAACCGCTCAAGGTACTTTACTCCACCTCATTTATGCTCAAAATAGCCGACGAGCTGAGTCTACTGCTGCCCGAAGCCCAGTTTATTTTGCCCCAATCGCCCTTTACACCGCTCTCCCAATTGCGTGAAGCGGTGCAGGATCCCAAATACATCGACGTTTTGGGGGGGGTGGCTGGAAAAATTGTCCACGATCGCAACAGCACTTCAATTGTGACGCCCCAGGGCAATAAGGTTCAGGTGGTGCCGCCCACTTGGCATTATAACGCCCTCCAGGTTTCCGACCTGAGCATTACCCTGCCGGGGACCAATACTGCAGAATTGGCAGTGTTGGGTATTCCGATGGTGGTGGTCTTGCCTTTAAACAAACCTGAGGTACTGCCTTTGGATGGTCTCGGCGGCCTGCTGACCCGGATCCCGGTACTGGGCCCGGTGCTGAAAAAGAGCTTGATTCGCGCCCTGCTCAAACGGCTGCGTTTTGTCTCGATACCCAATCAAAAGGCCGAACGCATGTTGGTTCCCGAAATTGTTGGGCAGGTCGATGCCTTGGATATTGCCCAAAAATCCTTTCAATTGCTGATGGACCCCCTGCACCGGCGTGAGATTGGCCTGACTTTGCGCACGCTCATGCCCAATCATAACGCCCCAGTCCAATTGGTGCAGCATTTGCTGGAGGTCTTTGAGATTCACTATGCCCGGCATCCCCACCCGGTGCCCTACCGGCATATTGATCTGTCTCAATCTTCTCAGCCCTCGGATTTGGATTCGACCAGTGGCACCAAACGGTCGGGCTGAGTGAAGCGCAAATCCTGGAGGATGCGACATGGGTGAGATCAACAAGATCAGCGCCAATCCCTTTGACGTAAAAATTCAGCAAATGGCGGCAGACCGCCGCTTTAACCGCGAAACCACGATCACCGATGAAGAGGAAAAGCGCGGATCTTCGCCCCAGCAACAGCAAACAGGATCCTCTTCTTCCCAGCCCCAGGCCCAAGAAAATCAGGGCATGACCAATATGCTCGAAACCCTGCGCAAACGCCAGGAAGAAGAGAACTACAGCGAATACGTCGACAGGCGTAGCAATTTAATGCGCGAACGGGCGCGCCAGGCTTCAGAAGAATACCTGCGCAATGTCAATGAAATCCGCGAAGAGCAGGCCGAAGTCGCCGATAAATTGGTCGAAGAGGAACAGGGCTTTAGCAAGACCTATACCTCGCGCCTGCAAGATATCAGCCAAAAACACGTCGAAAAAATGCTCAAACACAAGAGTGAAAACCACCTCTTTGAGAAGAGCAAAGATCTGCTTGAAACGGGCAAAAAAGAGGCTGAAAACAAAGGCCTGAGTCTTTCTTCGGCCCGAGCCAAATTGCGCCCGGAGGTCAGCAAATTGATCTCCAGTCGGGCTGAAGACAATGCAGCCAAACCCAACTCCCAAGGCCCAGAGGAACCCTCTCAGACCAACCGCAATCTGCTCGACAATGCCGTGAATAAACTCCGTATGAAATTGGGCGGGGCCCATACCAATGCCCAAAAGGGCATTCCCGGTGAACTCAACCCGATTTTAAAACCGCAAGCAGCCGAGTTTCAGACCAAAAGCGATGGCCACCTCTTTCGGCCCGATCTCAAACAAGTCCAACATTCGATGGTTCATGCCAAAGACCTTGGCGAAGATCCCAATCGCTATGTCCCCCTTGAAGAGGCCGATATCCAGCGTTTGCTCTATGAACACAAATTGCCGATGCACCAGGGCACGGTTCAATCGCTTTTATTGGCCTCACAAAAACTGCGGGATTCCAGCCACCATTTTCTCAAAGCGGCGGTTTTGGTTACCACGGCGGGCTTAAGCGCAGAACGGGATCTGATGAAAACCGTGGTTGAGGCGCTGCGGACCTACGAAAAATTCCCCCGCCAGACGATTATTAGCAAATTATTGCGCTTTATTTTGGGGGCGCGGGTTCAACAGTTAAAATCCCAGCAGCAGCAAACCCAGCCCCAGAATGCGCCAGCGCCGGTTGAAGAAAACGATCTGATTCTGATGCAGACCCATGCCGTACCCAATTTTAAAGGGGGCAAAGGCAAATTGGCGACCGGGCTGCCAGCCCAGAATGCACCCCTGCCATCCGGGCCCGATCGCAGCAAAGCACCTCTGTATCAGGCTGTGGAGCGTGATCAAATCACCATCCTGAGCCCGGATGAAATTGCCAAGGCCTATGAAGATGCGCCGGATATTCATCCGCTCCAAGAAGAAATGACGGCCTTGCTCAAAAATTATGCTCTGCCTGCCAGCAAGGTCATGGCCCTGCAATTGTTACAAAGTGCCCAGGGCAATCCCCTGCGGGCCCAATCAATGGCGATGCAATTGGCGCTGAGCCAACCCCTCTCACCCGAGGCCCTGCAGGCCCTTGAGCAAAAATTGAGTACGCTCAGCCCCGAAGAACGCCAAATGCCACTGCCAGAACTGCTTGAAAAATTGGAAATTCCCCTGCCCGAAAAATTGGCTGAGCGCTTGCGCACAGGAGAGGGTTATACCGCCACAATGCGGCTCTCACCCCAACAAGATAGGCAGTGGAAAGCCCTGCTCTCGGGTGCGATGGCTCCCCTGCGCTTGCACCTCGAAAATGCTGATTTGCCCTCGCGCGAGGCCATTTTGCTCTTGCAAACCCTGGGCGAACGCACCGAAACCCTGAGCAGCCTTTTGCCCCGTCTGCAGCAAGCTTTGCGCCAAAATCCTGCTGCGACACTCGAACAATTGGCCCAACTCAAACCGGGTCTCGAAGTGGCCCTGGCCCAGCTGGACGTGCCCGAAAACCGCACCCTCAAATTAGACAGCCGCCAAAATTTGATCAAGGCCTATGCCCAATCCCTGCAGGCGGGTGCCGAACCAGGACTTTTAACCACGGCCATCAAGAATTTGGAATGGACCCGGCCCACGACCTTGGTGGTCGAAACCATGTCAGCCGAAGATTGGCAATTGCCTGAATTGCCTTCGGCGAAAAAGTCCGCGGCTCCTTTGGCCACCCCGCCGATGGCGCCCGAATTTTTAGAAAAACTGCCCGAAAGCACCCAGCGTTTGCTCGAAAAAATGCCGCTCTCGCGCCAGGCCTTGCAATTGCTCGAAACCCTTGGGGCCCAGACGGGCATCGAAGACGCGCTTTTATCCCGTCTGCAAAGCCGCCTGAGTGGCCCCCAAGCCCACACCATTCTGCAGCGCATGGAACATTTGGCACCGCTGCTCAAGCAGGGGTTGAGCCAGCTCAAACAGGCCCCTGGCCAAGTTTTAAGTTCAGAAAGCCAACAACAGCTTTTGCACGTGATCAGCCAGCAGCTCGACAAAGGCGGCCAGTCTTATTTATTGCCCAGGGTTATGGCCGATTTACACTGGAAACGGCCGGGAGAGTCAACCCTCAAATCAGGGGCCGCTCTGGCCTCATCTTCACCCTTGTCAGTCAATAATCCCAGCCTGCAGCGGGTTTTGCAGCCCACTCCCACAGCCGCTGCGGCCCAATTACCAGGGCCCGAGCTCAGTGCCAAGGACTGGGCCGAGCAATTATTGGCGGGATTAAATCTGCCCAACGAGCAGAAAGTTTTAACCCGTGAAAGCCTCTTGGTTTTGGCCCAGCTCTCTGAACGGACCCAAACCCTGCAGTCGCTTTTGCCGCCGATAGCCAAACTCTTGTTGGCCCAACCGCAGCTGACAGCCAACAATTTACAGGCCATCTATCCCGCGATCAGTTATGCCTTGGCACGCTATTTGGCCGCCGGTGCTCAGACCCTGCCCAAAGCCAATCAAGAGGCCTTGGTGGACTTGGTGACCCAGCGGCTGCAATTGCAGGGCAATCAACCTTCGGCAGAAGCCCAAAATGCCCAAATCAATCAGATTTGGAGCCGCTTTTATCCCGCTGACATGCCCGCACCGCTGAAACAAATCCTCTCAGCTGCGGATGCCCGTCAGGGATTTGCCGATTTACATCAACTTTGCCAAGATTTTGAATTGGGTGGCTATTGGCAACAGTCGGCACAAAAACTTTGGGCCCAGCCACCGTCTGAACTCGGGGCCCGTCTGGCGCAATTGCCCCAGCTCTTGCAACCGGCTTTGGGGCATTTAAGTGCCTATCCCCAACAGCAGTGGATGCTCTCCAGTCCCTTGCAAAACCGCTTGACCCAGGCCATTCATCAATTTCTCAGCCAAGGTCAACCCGAAGCCTTACAGGCTGCGCTGGTGCGCCTGATGACTGAAAACCCCCATTTGCGTGATCCCCAGCCTTTGGTCCAGGAACGCTTGCGTCTCTGGGGTCTAAATGCAGACCCCTCACGGGCTCAGCATTTGTGGCAAATGGCAGGGGGTTCACGGGATCGCCTCGATGCCTTGGCATTGCTCAGCAAAGGCAATCTTCCCCTGATTCAGTCCAATATCACTCTGGTACTCAGTTATATCCGGGCCCTGCCCCCCCAAAGTCGCTTTCAAAGCGCGAGCCAGATTTTGGCATTTCTCAGCCCCAAATTGATCAGCTTGATCAATCAGCAGATGCAATCGGGCCAGCTCTCTTCTCCCTCTGCGCAGACCGCAGCAGAAAACGAAACTGAATTGCATTTTCTCTCACAATTTTTGTCTCAGCCCCTGTCTGGAGAAGGGCATCAGGCCAAACTGCGTCAATCTTTGGCGGGCCAAAACAATCCTTTTGCAGGGCTCTTTGCGCTGGAGGCCGAATTGGGCCAATTGCTCCCTCTGCTGGGCAAAGTTCAATCTGGGCCTGTGCAAGTTTTAAATCAATGGCTGCAAAATCTGCAAACGCAGCTGCGCCAATGGCAAGATCTTCTCAATACACTGCGCCACAGCCAGCCTGTGAGCTTGGCCGATTTTGCGCCCCTGCGCCAATTGGCCGCCAGTTTGCAGGCGGGATTTTTACAGTTGGAAGAGGGGCTCGAAGGCGAATTGGCCCTGTTGCCGCGTTCAGGAGAATCTTTTGCACGTTTACCGGCCCAGCTGCGGCAGATTTTGGCTGAATTGACCCAAAGCCAAGCGCTGCCCCGCGACCTTTCCTTTTTGACCCGCCAAATTGGCCATAAATTGGCAGGTCTGGCCCCGGAATTGGCAAACTTTTTCCAACATCTCGAAGGCGCTGAGCAGGCCATGCAATTGCCGACCAAGATGAGGACCTTTGGTGGTTTGCCCGCCCAGGCCGAAGAACTGTCAGAAGCATCGTTGCAGAGCCTGAACCAAATTCAGGACTTGCCCGAAGATTTGCCACGCCTGCAAAATTATTTGCGTGCCCTGGGCATCCCCCTCCACGATCCGGGAGATTTGCGTCAGATTTTGGCGTTGGCTGAGGGCTCACGTGATCGGCTTGATTCGATTGGTATTTTGCTGCGCAATCAAATGCCGTTGATCCCGGCCCATATTCAGATTTTGGCTGAATACATCCGCCTGCTCCCACCCCAAGAGCGCTTCAAGAGCATCAGTCAGATCCTCTTGTTTTTGAGTGATGCCCTTTTGGCAAAAATGAAAGAACAGCTCCAGGCAACGGGCAAACAGGCCAGTCTCAATCAATTGCTCAAACCCCAAGGCTGGCAGCTCGAAGCCGAGGCCGAAGCCAATGCCAGTCAGCTTTTGGCCGAATATCCGGGAGAGGTCTCTGAAGAAACCTTTGAAGGCCTGCGCTATCTCTTGCAGAGCAATTTGCCCAAAACCCCGGCCCAATTGGAAAAAGTCCAGCAATTGCTGCACAGCGATCTCAATCCCCGCGCCTTGCTCCAACCTGTTCAGGAGCCTCTGGCCCATCTTTTGGGCTTGCTCCAAGCCAGTTTGCCCGCCACGTTGCGCTATACCCAATTGGCCCAGGCCTTTTTATTGCTGGTACAAAACCATCTTCAACACTGGCAGCAACTGCTCTCACCTGCACAACAAGCCCAATTAGGCCCCTGGCTGATTGGCCTTGCAGAGCAATTGCAGACCGAGGAAACCCGTTTTCAGTCCGAACTCGACAGTGCTGAGGCAGAATTGGTCGAAGAAGGCGGAGAAGTGCCCCAGCCCGGAGAGAGTTGGTTGGCCCGTGTCTTGCGTCAGCTGAAAGGTATTGCCCGACATATTGCCGAAAAACAGCCAGAATTGCGCGAAGAAACGCAGCAAATCTTGCGCCGCTTTATGCAACAGGCCCAACATTTGGAAGATCAATTGAGCAGCTTGCAACTTTTTATGCAAACAGATCCGGGTCCGGGGGTTCAAGCAGATGGCCAGAAAGGTTCTGCCCAGCCCCCTTCGGCGCAAATGTTGATTCCCGCCTTTATTCAAAGCCTGGGTTATCCTGTTGAGATCAGCATTCGGCCCCAAACCGACGAAGAGGGGGGACAGGGCCGAAATGGGCAAAAGGGCACCTTGATTCAGCTCAATATTCGCACCCATACTTTGGGCACACTGGTCTTTTCGCTCAATATGCGTGGCAAAGAGCTGCGCATTCGCCTGGGCGTTGAAAAACGCCAGATTCAAGCATGGCTCCAGCCCTATCTTGATGCCCTCCAGCAAAAATTGGCTGAGTTTCCCTTTGAGGTTCAATCGATCCAAAGCTATGTGGTGCCCAACGCTCATGCCGGGCACAATTTGATTGCCCGGCAAATGCGCACGAGATATCGGCGCTCCTCCATAGATGCGTTATAACGCCAACGTTTAGTTATGGCAACGGGGTCTGAATTAAGGCTCTAAGACACAGGGTGTGAGGCTCATGTCTCCGTCTTCGTCAATTTCCAATTTGCCCCGAACCACAACTTCGGCCCGCGCCGAGAGTGCCCCAAAGCGCTCTTTTTGAGTGGCAGAATAAAGGCAGGCCAAAGTGGCATTTTCTGGCAGCACTTTGGCTGTACTGGGCTGTAAGATCATAATATCCACGGGCAATTGGATCGGAATTTTACTTTTTGCGAGACTGCCGGTTTCACCCACCAGGGCTGAGAGCAGCAGGTATTTGTTGTTATAGGTCTCTTTGCCTGCTTGGGCATTGTCTGTGCGGGCTTTGACCAAGTCTGCCAGACTCAATTTTTGAAATTCAGATTCAGGCTTGGCCCGCAAGGCCTCTTCTTCTTTGCGGATTTCTTGTTCCACTTCTTTGGAGGCCTCTTTATACAGATCTCCCAGGCCACGAATTGTAAAAAAAGCGCCGACAGCCCCCAAGATCACAAAAATGCCCACGGCAATTAAACAGCCTTTGAGAAACGATGATTTATTTTCAGGGTTGGGATTATTCATAGCCACAGCATACCGAATTTAATCGCAAGCGCAAAGAGCCCGTTCTCAGTATAATGAATTTAACAAATCATGCTGAAAGTCCATGGGGTGTCACTATTTATTTGATCAAGCCAGGGCAAGCAACTGTCTATTTTGATCGCCTTCAAAGTTGGTTGGCAGAACGCCCCGCTTGGAATGGCTTCTTCTATTTGCTCGAATCGCTGCTCTATGTGTTGGGATATAAATACTGCGGTGCTTTTAGCATGTCTTTTGTCATCCCCGGCACGGCTTCAACGCCGATTTGGTTGGGCGCTGGCTTTGCTTTGGCAGTGCTTTTGCTGCGTGGGGCGCGTTTTATTCCCGCGATTTTTCTCAGTATTGCCGTGGCTGAAATCGATTTTTTCAGCTATGTGATTATTCCCCAGGCCAGCCAAGATTCGGTCTTTGTTCATCTTCTGATGTGGTTTTTACTGACCACAGCCGTCACCCTCAATCTCTCTGCAGGCTATTTTGCGGTCACCTTTCTTTTAGGCACAGCCAATCCTTTTCGCCAAATGAGCCATATTTTGGCCTATGTTGGCCTGACCGCTTTGACCTTTTTGATTGGTGCGACGCTCTCATTGCCGATCGTGATGTTCGAAGGCGCCGTTGGGTCGGGTGGGCTATTTTTGCTCTGGCGCAATTGGTGGTTGAGCGATTATTCCAGCGCCCTGAGCATTACCCCGCTGATGATTGTGCTCTTAAACGAGCGGGGGCGGGCCTTTGGCAAAAATATGCTGCTCAAGGCCCTGGGTTTTATCGGGATCTATTCTGCGATCATCTTTGTGGTCTTTCTCTCTCCGCTGACCCACCGCTATCCGATGCTTTGGCTTTTGTACTGTGCTCTGATGATGGCAGCCATTCTCTTTGGCGAATCTGGGGCAGTGTTGGTGGGCTTTTCCTCCTCGCTGTTGGCACTGTGGGCCACTGTCCAAGGCATTGGGCCTTTTACCCTCTTTCCGGCTGAATTTGTCTTGATCACCGAACAGCTCTTTGTGGCCTTTTTTATGATCTCCGCGCTGGTATTTGCTTCGATTTTGTCGGAAAAACAAAAAATGCTCGATGAATTGGTGCGTTTAAACCAGATTGCTGAAGTGGCAACCCAACAGGCCATGGACAGCAATCGCATCAAAAGTGAATTTTTGGCCAATATGAGCCACGAAATTCGCACGCCATTAAATGCCGTGATTGGATTTACCGAATTGCTCTCCCGCACACTCAAAGACCGGCAACAATTGAGTTATCTCCAGGCCATCAAAGCGGGTGGGCAATCGCTGCTCACCCTGATCAACGACGTGCTCGATCTCTCCAAAATCGAGGCGGGCAAAATGGATTTGCAGTTCGAGCCTGTGGCCCTGCGTGATCTGCTCGAAGAGGTGCTCAACATCTTTGGGGCCAAAGCCGAAGAGAAAAACGTGAAGTTGATTTTGGATATCGACCCGGTTTTGCCTGAGTGTCTGATACTCGATGAAGTGCGCCTGCGCCAGATTATATTTAATTTGATGGGCAATGCGCTTAAATTTACCGATCAGGGCCATGTCAAAGTCTCTGCCAGCAGCATACTCAACGAACTCGATGACAGCAAAGTGGACATGGTGATCAGTGTCGAAGACACGGGGGTGGGCATTCCCAAACACGCGCTTAAAAGTATTTTTGAGGCCTTTACCCAACAGGAGAAACAGGACACCAAGAAATACGGCGGTACGGGTTTGGGGCTCTCGATTTCGCGCAAACTGGTCAGCATGATGGATGGCACCATTGAAGTCGAGAGCAATTTTGGCGAGGGATCGGTTTTTAAGGTCTTTTTTACAGGTGTGAGTATTTCTGCCAGTGAGGCCAAAAGCCGGATCAAAAATGCGGATTTGGAGCGGATTCAGTTTGAACCCGCCAAATTATTGATTGTGGATGATATCGAAGTCAACCGCGAGCTGATCAAAGAGATCTTTGGCAATCAGCCCTTTGAGATTCGGCAAGCTGAAAATGGCTTGGAAGCGGTGCAAATGGCCACAGAAAACCCACCCGATTTGATTATCACCGATATCCGCATGCCGGTTATGGATGGCTTTGAAGAACTCAGATCCCTGCGCCAGAACCCACAGACGGCTCAAATTCCGGTTGTGGCCCTGACCGCCTCGGTGATGGACCACGAAATCTATAAATTGCAAGAGAGTGGCTTTAATGGCTATTTGCGCAAACCAGCCAAACTCGACAATATCTACAAAGAGCTGATGAAAATTCTGCCTTACCAGCAATTGCAGCCTCCCCCGCCTGAACCTGACCCCGATCAGGCTACCGAAGACCTCAGCCGTGTGCCTGAATTATTGCAGCGCCTAGAATCTGAGCTGAGTGAGGTGCATCGCATTTTGAGCAAAAATCAGAAAATGAACCTCTTGGAGAGGTTTTCTGGCACACTTTTGCGCTTGAGCCAGGAATTTCCACTGTGGCGCTTAAAAGTCTATGCTGAAGATTTTTCTGAGCGTTTGGACAGTTTTGACAGTGATAGAATTGATCAGGGACTGCAAAACTATCCGGCACTCATTTCCCAACTCGAAACCCTAATTAACACAGAGGCTGACTGATGAACGAACAGATTAATGTCTTGGTGGTCGACGATATTGCGCCCAATATTCGTTTGGTGGCAGGACTTTTGGGCCCTGAGGGCTATGATGTCTCCTTTGCCAATTCGGGAAAAAAGGCTTTGGAACAGGTTTTGGCCAATGATTTTGACCTGATTCTCTTGGATATTATGATGCCAGATATGGATGGGATTGAGGTCTGTAAAGCGATCAAAGCACGCCCTGATAAGCGGGATATTCCGATTATTTTTCTGACCGGAAAAACCGACGAAATCAGTATTATGAATGCGTTTGAGGTCGGTGGTGTGGATTATTTGCAAAAACCAGTGAATCCTGTTGAGTTGATTGCGCGGGTCAAAACCCATTTGGAACTTAAAAAAGCCAGAGACCTGATTTCTCAGACCAACACTGAATTAACCCAGGCCTTGGAAATAAAAAACCAGTTTTTGGGTCTGGCAGCCCATGATTTGCGCAACCCACTCAGTGCTGTGCAGGGCTATTTGCGACTCTTGGAAATGGATCAAGCGACCTCCCTCAGTTCCGAAGCCCAACAGTTTATGGTTTCAATTCAACATATGACTCAGAATATGTTAGAAATGATCAATACCTTTTTGGAAAAGGCTGCATTGGAATTGGGACAGGTCGAATTGCAATTGCAGTCGATCGATTTAATCGCCGCACTGCAGCCCCTGTTTCAGCTTTATCAAGAACAGGCTCTTCAAAAGAGGCAGCGCTTTCAGCTGCATTTGGTTGCTCCTGAAATTTGGCTGGAGGCAGACCCTTACCGTTTGAACCAGATACTCGATAATTTGCTGAGTAACGCGGTTAAATATACCCCCGCAGAAGGGCAAATAGATGTCTTTTTTAATCTGCAAGGGGAGCAATTGGAAATTCGCGTGCAGGACTCGGGACCCGGTTTTGCCGATGCCGACAAAGCCCGACTCTTTGGCTATTTTCAACGGTTGACAGCAAGGCCCACAGCCCAAGAGAGTTCAAATGGGGTGGGTTTGGCCCTGACGAAACAAATGGTGGAATTGCACCAAGGTCAGATAAGGGCCGAGAGCACCTTTGGCAATGGGGCCACATTCATTGTCACTCTGCCCCTGCATCCTCAGCGCTCAAGCCTTGCTAAGGCTTAAATCTGAGGTAAAAACTCACCCAAACCAGTTAGGTCACGCAAGACAATGTATTTTTTGTCGAAGCTGATCAGGTCTTTTTCTTTAAAGCGGGTCAGGTTGCGGACCGTTGTTTCGATCGTGGTGCCCAACATGCTGGCCAATTCTTCACGGGTCAGGCGAATATCCAGGCGAATGCCTTCGGGTGTATCTTGGCCATATGATTCTTTGAGCGAAAACAGCAATTCGGCCAAACGCTCAGGAACCGATTTGTAGGCCAAATCGCGGGCTTTGTCTTCGGCCTGTTTGAGGTCAGAGCCCAATTGTTCGAGCATTTCCAGGGCAAAAGCGGGGTTTTGGCGCAGAGACTGTAAAAAGATATTGCGATCCAAAAAACAGACGGTGGCCTCTTCGATCACTTCCGCTGTTGCTGAATAGGGCTCGTTGGTCAGAAATGAACGGTATCCCAACAAGTCGCCGCCTTTGACCAAACGGATGATATAACTTTTGCCATCGGGGGTATATTTGGTCAGTTTGACTTTGCCTTTTTCCAGACAATAAACCCCAAAGGGGCGATTCCCTTCGTAAAAAATCACCTGACCGGGCTTATAACTGTGGGCCAGTTTACACTGAGAAAGCTCATCAACCTGTTCCGTAGACAAATTGCGCATCGGATTGGCTTGACGGGCCTGACAATGGGAGCAATCGTGGTTGTGGTGGGCCATTCGGATTTTACCTGTTATGTGATCACGGCTGAGGATTGTGCCTCGCTTTAATAGTATATACCCCTTATAAGGCTCTATTCAAGTAACTGAAAATAAATACCCCAGTGGGTACTGTCAATCAAGGTACTTAACTGAGATAGGTCAAACAGTATAAGATCGGCCACAAGAGCAAAAGACCACCCCAGCAGGCCCCGACCAAAGCCATGTGCGTTTGGCCGAGAATAATCCGGGCATGAGAAAGGGGTTGCAACATCCAATTATTCAAAGCCAAATTGCGTTGCACCGCTTTTAAGGCAATCAATCCAGCCAAGAGATGAAGGGCATATCCCCCAATCAGCAGATAGAAAAAAGTCGACATGATGTTGAGGGGTTCGTGGATACCAAACAAGAACAATTGCAGCCATTCGACACTCTGTAAAAGCGTAAAAATGCTTCCACTCCAGACACTTAATCCCAGCCATTTCGAGGTTTTTAGGCGTTGCTGCGGGCCAAAAATAGCCACAAATGCGCGCAATAAAAACAGCAAGCTGGCCCCCAAAAACAAAAAATTAAACAGGGTCCAAT
>CAZRFI010000026.1:0-24553 GCA_964598905.1 uncultured Candidatus Sericytochromatia bacterium
TGAAGGCTTTACCTTCGTTTTTGTTCGAGCTTAGTTCTTTTCGACTGTGAGCACCACTTTGCCGGTGTTTTTGCGCGCTTGCAAATAGCGCTGGGCTTCAGCGGCATGGGCCAGCGGAAAGGTTTTGTCGACCACACAGTGCAGTCGCCCAGCGGCCAACTCACGCAAAAGCGCTTCTCCGACCTGGTGCATCATCGGGTATTTCCAGAGTCGCAAGACATTCAGGCCAAAGATGCCCTGGTTTTGCGAAAAGAGTGCCATGATATTCACATTCATCATCTTCAGGCCTGCGAGTAGGCTCGTGAAGGGATTGGCCTTTTCACCTGTCACTGCTTGTGCCATGCCATAGACGATTAATTTGCCCGTGGGGGCCAGCAATTTGCGATCTTTGGCCAAATTGTCACCACCAATCGGATCGAGAATCACGTCCAATGGGCGCCGGCCCACATTCAGCCGAAAATCTGCAACAAAATCTGTTTGGCGGTAATTGACCCCGTAGGCCATCCCAAGGGATTTGGCATAGGCCAATTTTTCGGCAGAACCCGCTGTCCCATAGACCTCACAACCGGCGTTTTTGGCTATTTGCAAAGCTGCTAAACCTACCCCACCCGCAATGCCGTGAATCAGGACTTTGTCACCATTGCGCACGCGCGCCATTTCGTGCAGAGCCACCCAGCCGGTCATAAAATTGACCAAAAGACCAGCACCTTCGACAAAACTCAGATTCTCTGGCATGGGCAGGGCCTTGTCAGCTTCAACCACAGCATAACTGGCATAACCGCCAAAATAACTGGCCGCCATGACCCGGTCGCCGACGGCAAAAGCGCTGACCTCCGGCCCCACAGCAGCGACCGTCCCCGCCACTTCGTAGCCCGGCACAAAAGGCGTGGGCGGCGCTTCGGGGTAAAGCCCCATCCGCATCAAAATATCGGCAAAATTGAGGCCGCAGGCGTGGACATCGATCGCTATTTCACCTTTGCCCGGTGTTTTTCGCTGAATTTCTACTTTTTTTAGGACTTCGCCCCCGCCCTTGCGGGAAATTTGCATGGCCCAAGCTATATCTGACATGGTGATTATTCCTCGGTAATTCTTCAGTTTCAGGCTAACATATCCTTGCCGAAAAAAGAGGGGCAAGATTCTGTTTCGGGGCAGGTATAATAAACCTATGTCAGATATCCAATCCCGCGTTCGCGTCGCCCAACTTATTTCTGGAGACTCGCCCCAAGGCCTGTTTGCCAAAAAAGAGCATGGCGTTTTTTCCACCCATGCTGAGGCCGAAGCCAAAGCCAAACAGGTGGCTGATGCCGTCGATCAAGATGCCGTGATTCTGCAAACCGAAAAAGGCTTTGAAGTGCTCGGGGTGGATGAGATCAGCGGCCTTTTGCCAGCCGGACAACTCGGCGGAGAGGTGATTCGCGAGGCCCCGATTGTCTCGTTTGTGGCCAGTGATCCGCTCACGGGCCGGGAAAATGTGATTGGCCAACAGAGTGAAAGCCAAGCCGCAGGCCCCAAAGCCCCTGCCCGCAAAACCGACCTGGATAAATACGCCGAACGCTTCGGCAAACAACTCGACAAGGTCCTCGGTGCTGAAAAAGAGAGCTTTATCCAAGAACTGAACCAATTGCAGCAGTCTCTTGAGGCCAATGGCATCAAAGTCAGCGTTGAAATGGACGACGATGTCTTTGAATACAAAGACAAATTGCTGGGCTTTCGCAATATGTTGGTCTATGCCAACGAAAATTTGCAAACCTTAAAAGAGCGCAGCATCACCGAAATTGCGATTGTCGATGAGTGGGACGGCGTCTTTGGCACCAAAGTTGATCTCGAGTACAACAAAAAAGATGGCGTGCGCCGCCTCGAAATTGGTGACGACTTCCTCAACGATTGGGGTGAGAGCAACAATCTCTTACACAGCAAAAGCCTCGACAAACTCAAAGATGGCCTTGGCGAAAAGCTCACGGATGCAGAAGTCACCCAACGCACTGAGGTTTTTTCGGATATTCGCGGCACCTTGATCGAGACCCACAAACAAATCAACGGCCTGCAACAGGCCTCCATGCAGGGCACGCCCAGCGACTTTAAAACCACCTTTGCGGGCATCGAAAGCCAATTACAACGCCTCGAAAAAGAGGTGATACCCAAAGCCAAAGAGACCTTTGACGATTTCAGCGTCAAAGAAGAGCGTAAAATCTCGGCCCGCTACCTTGAAACGTTTGAAAGTACCGTCAAAGCGGTACGCAATCAGCTCGAAATCCTGCAAAACCTACCGCCGGATATCGATGCAATTGAACGCAATGCCCGCTTGGAAAAACTCAAATTGGTCTTGCTCAAGGGCATGAAAGAGATACCCGACCAGCGCAATTATTTGGGCCTCTATAGCAGTGGCTTTGGCGATGGGGCCCGCCCCAGTGCTGGGGTGATGTACTCTCATGCCTTTGGCGCAGATAAAAATACGGTGGCCAGCATTCGTGCAGGCACTTCTGCCCCGCTCAAGATGCAGGGCAATAGCAAAAACGACATTATGCTCGGCCTCGGGGTCAGCCACACTTTCCATTCCAACAATCGGCTGATCGATGGGGCCAATGTGGGTGTGGGTGTGGGCTTTAGCCGCGATACACCTTTCTTTGTGGGCGTCACGGCCTCCAATAGCTGGTACCTTACGCCCTATCATGGTCTGCAAGACGAAACCTCGGTGGTGGGGGGCTTACACGCCACAATTGGCAGTTTTAACAATATCGGCGGCACGATTGACGTGCACAAACAGCTCAATGGCCGTGTGGACTTTGAGGGCTATGGCGAAGTCTCACTTTGGAATCAGGCCGCTGAGGCCGAATTGGAATTTGCCCTTTCCAAAGACAAAGATGTCTATCTCACTGCCGGTATCGGGACGAATAAACTGATCTATGCAGGCATCGGCATCGCCGATAAATACGAACTTGAAGTGGGTCTTGGTGGCATTTCTCTCGGCAAAGACTCCAATAACCTGCCTGGTGAGAGTGGCTGGGAAGTGGGCGTGCGCAATTTTGTTCTGCCGATCCCCTATTTCCGCCACAACCGCGTGCCGGGTTACCAATTTACGTATAACGACAAAAGCACCGAATACATCACGCCCAACGGCAGTTTTATGACTGTGCGCCAAAACGAAAAAGGCGAAAAATACCGCCAGGCTTATGTGCCCGACCCCCAGGCCAGTACCGACCCGATGAAGGTTGTCTACCGCCGGGTGCGTTCCAAAGAAGAATTGGAGCGTTTGGATCAGGCCCCAGCCCGCGAAATCTCCATTGGTCCCTTGGGCTATCTGACAGTGACCGAAGACGGCGAGAAAATCATCGACGATGGCTTGATTATCAAAGACATGAACGAAGCGGATTTGGGCATTATCACCGACCAAGCGGGTGTGCTCTGGTTTGACCGCATCAAAAAAGACGCCAAACACTCTCTCGGCACACGGCGCGAAAGCATGCCACTTCCTCTCTACCGCGCTGTTCACTATTAAAAGCAGCGCTTCTTGCTATTCGTCTCCCGGCTGCCCAGTCCAAACGATGCGCCGCTTGCGTGGCAGGATCATCATGATCTGGGTGCCATCTTCGGGATTGGAAGTAATCAAAAACTTGCCCTGCAAGGCTTGGGTGACAAGGGTCTCAGCAATGGCCAGCCCAATTCCCATATGTCCCCCTTCGCGATCAGAGGTGTAGAACAATTCGCAGGACCGACAGAGCACCTCTGGCGTCATACCTACGCCTTGGTCCGTCACCGTCAGTTCATAAGCGGCACGGTTATCGAGCAGGGTGGGTTTAAGTGAAATCTGGACAGGGCCATCGCCATTGAGGTAAGCATGAATTTCGGCATTTTCCAAAAGCCGATGTAAGACCTCTGTGAGCAGACGGGGAAAACCGTCCCAGGGTTTTTGTTCTGCGGCATAGTGAACGTCAAAATCCACTTTGAGCTGAGAATGGCGATCCATGCGGTAGAGATCGAGAATATCGCGGATCGTTTTATCCAGAACCACTGTTTCTGGTTTCTCTCGCACCGACTCCAGCCCCATATGTTGAAAAATATTTAAGAGTTCTTGCAGATGCCCCATTTGGCTTTGAATCAGGTGAGTGGCATCGAGCATTTGACGCAGGGTTTGTCCCTCTCCCACTGGGGTATCGAGGTATTCTTTGAGCAGATCCTGGGAGAGGATTTGCGACATCGAATGAATCATGGTCAGGGGCTTGAGGATTTCGTGGGTAATGGCAGTTACCATGCGGGCGGCAACACGATCGTGCTGGCGTTCCAGAGATTGTTCTAAGGCGTGTTTTTCTCGGTACTGCTGCAGGGTTTGTTCGTTGGCACTGCGCAGTTTTTGACTGATGCCCGCGATGATCTGCGAGATTAACATGGGCGATTGCGAGAGAAAGTGCATAAATGCCGAGCGCGTGAGTGTGAAAAACTCAGACTCATTGATGGCTGTGACCGTGGCTGTGCGCTTTTCTCCATCGGTCAAAGCCGATTCACCAAAAAAATCACCGGGGCCCAGTACCGACAACGCGATGTCTGTGCCATCGAAAATCCGGGCTTCAATCCGCACCCGCCCAGAGAGGATGACATAGAGGCAGTCCGAATCTTCCCCTTCGGAAAAAATCAGGCTGCCGCCTTCGGCTTTGACCACCTGCCCGACCTCGGTTAATGCAGCCAATTGTTGGGCATCGAGGGGCTTAAAAAACGGAATGGCACGGAGTAATTTTTCGACAGAGATGTCAGCCATGCTTTTTTCCCAAATTGTATTTTCTACGCAAAGTCTTGTTCTCATTATTAAACAGATAAGCGAGTTCGGTCAAATGGAAAGGCCTCGGTTACAATATTCTTATGGCAACATCCAACTCTCCAGATTCAGACGAAAAAAAACGCACAATGCGGGCCTCTGAGTTTTTAAAAACGGGCTCAGATCTTGCTGGCAAAAGCGGGCCAAACGATCATTTGCAAGAGATACAGGCCCAAGGGAACCAAAATCAAACGCCGCAGATGCCGAAGGCAACAGAAGCGATCTCGCCTTTGGCACCCACACAGGAACAGGGCAAGACCCGCACAGGGGTTGTGAGTTCGACCATTCACTACCCCGCCAAGCAAAATTCAGAAACAGAAACACTTGCACAAGCGAGCCAGGCATCAAAAAGCCCCGCAACAAACACGGCTCCTTTAAAGTCCGAAAAAGCAATCAATCCATCGCGTACGCCTTTGCCAGAGGTGGAAAAACAGCTCAAACGTGAAGAACAGGTTGAGCGCATGGCGGATAAAATTGTCGGACTCGCCGAAGGCCTTGTCTTGTTTAAAACGGGCATGCTCAACCCCCAACTGACCCCTTCGCAAAAAGTCAAATTGGTGGCCCAGCGTTACCCCCACTTCTTCAAGCGCTTTGGCAAGGTCTTTGGCGGCCTGATTCCCGTTTTGTACCCGCTGTTGCTCTTTTTGCAAAAGCTCAATCAAAAAATGGCGGAGCGCCAGTTGATTCAACCGTCCCCCCTGCCCCCAAAGCCAGAGCCCCAGCCCGAAGTTGCAGAAACGCCGATTCCAGCGGAACCCGAAAAAATCTCGTTTTTGGAACTGGCCGAAAAAAACATCATTTTCTGCGATAACCACAAACGGCCCCTCTATAACCTGGATAAACTGCGCGATAAATACGGCAGAACCGCCAGTGAGGATGTGATTGGCCCCTATGTCTATGCTGAGATCCACAAAGCCTTTCAAGAAGTGGCGCTCAAAGCCAAGGGCCTGCCCACTCCCGAAAGTGGCCTTTTTGCGGGCATCCCGATGGAGTCGGTGATGGAGAACGCCTCTGAGCGGGAGATACGGCTCTTTTTAAACTATGTCAAACGTTTTCCCAGGGGCTACACGGGAAAAAATTTTCGGATTACCGAATCGTTTGCAGGCTGGGTGATCAGCGGAACACCAGACGATTAATCTTCTTCAGAAAGCAAGAATAAAGCCACGGTTTTGTCCAATATGTCTTGTAGCTTGGAAAATTGGCCAGGCATTTCGCGGTAGATCTGGCTAACCTGGGGAGCTAAATCTGTTGCAGAGGGGGCCAATACCTGGCGCACGGCCAGGGAAATTTCCCCCTCTTTTTGCAGCAGGGGCAAGGCCAAAAATTGCAGGCAAAGTTCGGTTTGTGCGCTGGGTGACAGCTCGGTCCACAGCGAGACGGGGCCTTGGAGTTGGTTTTGCAAGGCCATGAGTTGGGGATTGCTGGGTTGATTGCTTGGGGAATTGTTTTTGCGCAGGTTTTTCATGTTGGGCCTTTTTGTTCAGTATAGTCGATCTGTATTTCAGTGAAGGCTAGCTTGGATTAGAAAAAGTCAAGTTTTTAAGCTTATCAATTTATTGGCTTAAGTCAATTTCATCTTTGATAATGGGCAATGAAGTCAATGGCCGACAAATAGTACAATCTGTCTTGATATTTATGCTGACGTTTTGATATTTATGCTGACAGTTTTGATATTTATGCTGGCAGTTTTGAATCCTTCCACTTAATTCGTCTGTGGAGATCTTTTCTATGAATATATCCAGTTCTCAACGTATTGGTGGCCATTATTTGCTGGCCGAAAAAATTGGCAAAGGTGGCATGGGTGACGTCTATTTGGGGCTTGATGAGCGTTTGGAACGTCAAGTGGCGATCAAACAGCTCAAAATCGAAAACGCCAGCCACGAAACGCGAGAAGCATCGATCATGCGTTTTAAACTGGAAGCCAAAGCCGTCGCCAAGCTCAATCACCCACACATCGTCAGTCTTTACGATATTGCGACCGAAAATGACCAGTTTTACATGGTCATGGAATACGTGAAAGGCAATAACCTTCAGGAAATTTTACAAGAACAGAGCCAATTATTGCCCGTTGAATTGGTGGTCCAGATGGGCATACAACTCTGTGAAGCACTCAAACAGGCCCATGAACACAATATCATTCATCGCGATATCAAACCCGCAAACATTTTGGTCACACACAATAACGATATTAAATTGACAGATTTTGGCATTGCCCAGCTGAATCAGCCTCAAGATCTGCGCATGACCCAGGCGGGAACTCTTTTGGGCAGTTTTTTGTATGCCTCTCCTGAACAATTGGTCAATGCTTCTGAAGTGGATGCCCGTACGGATATTTATGCTGTCGGTGGAACTTTGTATGAGTTGTTTACTGGGCGCACAGCTTACGAAGCGGATCATGCGGGCAAACTGATTCAAAAAGTATTTATGGAAAAGCCTGTGCCTCCCCAAGACCTCAATCCCAATTTGTCTGATGTATTAGCGGATATTGTTCTGCGCTGTTTAGACAAAGATCCTGAGCTGCGTTTTCAGAGTGCGACCGATCTTTTGCTCGCCCTCTATGCTGCAATTGGCAAAACCCAGCCGGGCCAAAACGAAAATCTGGTTTTGGTTCATTCTGATAACCTGCAAGATACCCGCACCACAGCTTTGCCTTCCCGCTTGGGACTCTTAAAACTCACCCCCGAGCAGAACCCCGCTCATTCACTGCGTCGCCATCTACAGGGAAAACACCCTTGGCTCAATTTGTTTTTACAGAATTTTCAGGGCGTCTTTGCCAACCAGACCTTTGCCGAGGCCAAACGGCAGATCTCTCAACCCGATTTTCAAGGCCAGACATTTTCAGGCATTTTGACTTTTCAAGACTGTTTTGTCTTCATTAAAAATGGTTTGATCTGCGGGGCTTTTCACACGGGTGAACAATTACTCAATGATGATGCCTTGGATCGGCTCTCAGAGAGCAGTCCCATGTTGATGTCTTATTCCCTGCCACCTGAATTGGTCTTAAGTGTCTCATCGCTGATTGGTGGCACGGGCACCGCCATTCAAGAGAATCTCGACTCACGGGTGGTTAATTTATTCCCGATTTTGCAAGATTTGGAGTCAGAGGTCGAGCAATTTAATGGTTATGTGATTTGTCAGATTTTGGGCACTGTTTCAGGGGGAATGCTTCAGAATACCCCCCTCGCCAATTATGTCTACCTCTATCACCAAGGCAAGGTGGTGTTTCAATTTCAAATAGATACCTTGGGCCAATTGTCTCAGACAAATCTGACGCTGTCAGCGTTGGTGGGAAAAGGGGCTTGTCTCTTGAGCTTGTACACGCCAACCCAACAGATGCTGGATACTGTGCTCTGCGATTTTTTAAGTTTGGCCTGCTTAAAACCACGTTTTTTAGATCCAGACAATACCCACCAGACCTTGCTGGATCTGGGCCAAAGCGAGGTGAGTGAATGGATGCGAGCCAGCCTGTATGATGGCTTGCGCAAGAATCTTGAATTGCAAATTTTGACTGCAGAAAACAAACCTTTTCCTGAAATTTTGACAGAGGCCTTGGGCAAACGCAAGGAGTATCAAACAGCGCTCTGGACCCTCAGCGAGTTATTTATTTTATTGCATTCCCAAGGACAAATGGCTTCATTTCAACGACTCTGCCCACTTTTTTGCGCTATTTCAGAGCTGCGCTGTTTCCAGACCTTTGGCCTGGAAAATGGCCGCCAGGCCAAATATACCTTAAGTGCCTATCTTGCCAATAAAAATACACCCTCCCTGCTCTTTCAAATGGGCCAAGGTGAGCCAGAAGACCTTGTTCAGGTGCTTGAAAGCACCCAATCCTTCAATCGGGTCTGTTTGAGTCAGCCCGCACAAACAGGCATTCAAGCCCTGTTTTATCTCTCTCACAGCGGATTTGACGGCCAGAGTTTGGCTTTTTTCAGCAAAGCAACTGAAAAGGTGGGCCTGTTTAATAAGCAGAAAGGTTTTGTCAAAACCCGGGGGAAAGAGGGTTTTCATTTATTCTTGATCGATCTACAAGCCGAAAAGCCCCGTTTGATCGCTCCCAGTTTTTTCTAATCTTTAATCACATCATTTGAGGAGTCGCACTATGCCGATTGTCTGGAGCCCTGATCTCAATACTGGCATCGAAATTATAGATAAACAACATATGCAGATTGTGGATTATATCAATCAATTGGAAGGGCAACACGACCGCAAATTGATTGGCCATATTCTCGATGAATTGGTGGACTATACCCAATCCCATTTTTCCTTTGAAGAGAGCCTAACTGAAGAAGCTGGCTATAAGCTCTTAAAGCCGCACAAAGAGGTGCACAAGGTCTTTATCAAACGTGTAGCGGAATACCAACAGCGTTTTAAATCAGGCGAAGATATTGCTGCTGAAATTGAAAAATTGCTCAGTTCGTGGTTGGTCAACCATATTAAACGCGATGATGCCGACTATGTCAGCTCGGTCAAAGCCCATTTGGCTGGAAAAAAAGAGGGTGGCTGGCTGGGGAAGGCCTTGAAAAAGTTTTTTGGTTAAAACTCTTTAAAACAAGAGATCCAGACTCACTTGGAACTTCTTTTGGGCTTATTCCGTCTCCAGGCAAATGCGCTGCTTTCTGGAACATTTGTCGCCAGAGAAAGGGATTGTGATGGCTGATAATACGACCAATCAAAGTTCAAAAAAAGTCTTATACCTGGGCCTGGGCTGCAGCCTTGTTTTTGTTTTGGGGGCTTGCCAACCTCCTGGCTCGGCAAATCCCCAAGCCTCAGCGAGCCAACCCACTGCACCCCTGGCAGGTTCAGCTTCGCCAGGTTTAACCACCACACCACCGTCTGGGGGCCAAACCCTGGCCCCTTTTACCTTGCCCCGTTTGGGGGCCCGAACCCTGTTTGAAGCAGATATCCCCACTGCAGATCTGCAGGTGCCCTTGACTGCTGCTTCTGGTCCTGTGCCAGGTTCTACACCCGGCGTGCCAACGCCTTTGCCTGCCGCCACCAGTGATATCTCTGTGATTGAAAAAACCACCTTCAATGGCAAGCTCTTTGACGATTTGGGCGTACCGTTGGATGGGGCCACAGTCAAGGTTCGTTCGCTGAATCCCTCTGTGCCCTTTGAAGCAGAGACCGTCACAGTTGGTGGCACTTTTGCTTTTAACAATGCACCTTCGGGGGTGCAGGTTGAAATTACCACCAGCAAAGCCGGATATGCCACACGCAAACGGGTCGAAGTGCTCAAATCCAATAAACAGGGCGATCCCAACGCCAACCGCTACGATTTTGGAGCGGGTCAAGGACAATCGGCCCCCGTTGCTCAACCCGCTTTTTCGGCTCCACCGATTCTGCCCTCGCCGCTCTTGCCGCCCATGGCCTCTGCCACCGTTGCTGAGCCTCAAATTCACTCCCGCAGCAATCAACCAGGCAGTCTTTCGTATCAGGGGCTGGTGGGAAAATCCTTTTTAGAAAAACTCAAAACCCAAATCCAATTGCGCAGCCCCATTTCTAGCTCACTGTTGCTGCCCTGGGAGGCCCTGCGTCTGGAACCCCTCAATTTTTCCAACCTGGGTTTTGTCGAGCCTTTCCAAGTGGGCATGGGGCTCATTCAAGTCGCAGCAGGTGGCAGTGTCGGACAAGATATTTATGAATGGGGGGGGCAAATGCGCCTGCCTTCTCAGTCCTTGTTGAGTCGTCCGCCAGTGGTTTTGACTCTTTTAATTGAGCGCTCGGCCCTGATGGGCAGCTTCCGCGCTTACGCCTCAGGTTCAATCGCACCCCCTTCTCTTTGGGATTTGACCAAACAGGCTGTACAAAGCTTTACAGCCGGTCTCAAAAGTGGGGACCGCATCAATTTATTGGTTTTTTCTGAGCAATCTGAAACCCTGATCTCTGGCCTGGATTTTAGCTCTGGTACGCCGCTGACCCAGGCCTTACAAAGCCAAACCCCCAAGGGCCAAGCCCGTCTTTTGCCCGCGCTGACTGCGGCTTATGCCCTGGCAGAAAGCCAATCTGACCCCAGCAAAAATCAGCGACTGCTTTTGCTCTGCTCAGGCTCGGGCCTGAGTGTCGGTGGGCAGCAGACAGAGATTCTCAATTTGGTTGAAAGCAAAGCCCAATCCGGTCTGCCCCTTTCTGTTGTGGCCTTGGGTGAATTGGCCGACCGTGCCCTGCTCGAAAACCTGCAGAATAAAGGCCGGGGAGTTTCCCGTCAATTATTGGGCCAGAGTGAATTGGATGCCCTGTTCCAAACATTTTCAGGCTTGCTCTTGCCGCCGGTCCGTTTGATTCGCTTCCGCTTAGAAGTTCCCCCCGGCATGACTCTAATCGCCAGTTCCTCGTCTCTCCAGGGAGGAACCCAGCACTGGAGTGGGTCCTTCTTGCCCGGCGAAATGCAGATTTTCTGGCAGCGCTTTGCCGTCCCCAGTGGGCAAACCCCGAGCGGGGTCTTTCGCCTCCATGCAGATTATCTGAATGGGGCAGGGCAGCCCCAAACCGCGACCTTTGAACAGTCTTTTGCCAATTTAGTCGGGCAAAATGCAAGTGCCATCCGCGATGCGGGCATGATCGGTTTGCTTTACCGCTTGCTCGCAGGCCAAACCGAAAACGCAACTGTCCAAACCGAATTAAATGCCTATTACGGCGCCCAAAACACCACCTTGAGCAATGAATACCGCAGTCTGATCCAAGTTTGGAGTGGCCAATGAAATCCATTTCTGCCTCTGCAGCATGTGCTTTGATTCTCGCTGGGGCCGGGCTGAATGCCTGTTCTCCCGCCTCACCAACCATTCAAGTGCCGATCAACACCACCTTGATTCAGGCTTCGGCCCCCCCAAGTTCTGCCTCGGCAGCAGCCAATACACCCCTCTTCGATCTGAGCCAACTGCCACTCAGCCGCAAAGTTGTCACACTTCAAGACGAAGATTACGAGCTTTTCTTTCTGCTGGGCCCCAACGACCAAGCCGCTTTGGACGCGGTTCAAACGGGTGAATTTGAAAAGGCCAAAGATCTTTTGCAAAAATCTCAGGCAGTTTCTGGGCCCAATCAGCGTTTTGATCTGGCTACCCTGCAATTGGCTCGCGGCCAGGTTTCTGATGCCCTGGGCCAATTTTCGAGCTTAGAATCTGTTGTGAGCGGAAAATGGGTTTTATTGGCCAATCGGGCCATCGCCCATCTGCAATTGGGTCTCTATGACCAGGCTCAAGCGGATCTCAACGAGGTGATCCGTCAAAGGTCGGGAGAAAAAGCGGCTTATTACCACCGTGGACTCTTGCAATTGCGTCTGGACAAGCTTGCTGAAGCTCTCGACAGTTTAAATCTGGCCCTGAAACAAGATCGCAATTATGTACCTGCCTTGAGCCGCCGCGGCGGGGTGTATTTGCGCCAGAATCAAGCGGACAAGGCCCTGGAAGATCTCAATCGTGCGCTGCAACTCAATCCCAATTATGCCCCGGCCCTCAATGGCCGGGGGCTGGCTTATCTCAAGCTCAATCAACTCGAACAGGCTCTCTCAGATTTTGATCTGGCCCTCAAGTTGCGCCCAGCATATTCCGAAGCGCTGCTCAACCGCAGTTTGGTGCATATCCGGCGCAATGAGCTGGGCAAAGGGGCCCAAGATGCCGCTTCGTCTTTGCAATCGCTGAGCGGGAATCAGACCTCTTTGGTCGAACAGACCAAAACCGCCTTTGTCTACGAAAATTTGGCTTGGATTCACCTGCTCCAGCAGGACTGGAATGCAGCTGCAGATTTGGCCAGTCAGGCTTTGCTTAAAGATCCCCAGGCTGTGCCCGCCCAAATCAATCGGGCCCACGCCCTGCTCTACCGGGGGGATAAACCCGCTGCGCTTAAGGCCTACCAGGAGGTGATTACCCGTGTGGTAGACGGCAAGCCGGTCACAGATATTATTCAACAGGACTGGCTCTTTTTTCTCAACAAAGGCTTTCCGGGAGTGTCTCACAGCGAAATTGCCCAGGAATTGGGATTTAAAACCCTCTTGGCCCCATTGCTGAGCCGCTCTCTGCTCCCTTCAGCCCAACCCTTACCGGGCAATCCGCTACTCCCAGGGCCGACCCCCACGCCAATTCCAACCCCCACACCCAGTGCCCTGAGCGGCGTCGAAGGGCCAACTCCCAGCCCCACGCCCTTTGTTCAACCCACACTGCGACCCACCTCAGGCAGTGGAACCGGCGGCAGTACTTTCAGTGCCACTTATAACGCTTTAAACGAATTGCCTGAAGTGGTGATGGTCACCCCGGCCCGCAATGGATCCGGCGTGGATCCCAAAACCAGTTTTGTGCTCAAATTTTCGGAGCCGATGGAGCGTAAAAGCATCGAGGACACCTTTTCAATTCGCAGTTTTAATAGTCGCAAACTCACGGTCGACACTGGCAATCTGCGCATTTCAGGAGGAGCCAATACTCTGACAGGCAACGGCAATGTCTCTCTGCTGGAAGGCACCCCCATTTATGATAAATCTGCTTTTCATGTTGCCTGGAACAGCGACGATACTGAAGTGACCTTCTCGTTTAAAGAGGAATTTGCCCTGCCCACGGACAAAGACAGCAATTTGGTGCCCGATTACCGTGTGGCCTTTCAGTCTTTGAGTTCTGGCGAGCGTACGATTCGCGACAAAGTCGGCTGGCCCCGGCCATATAAGCACTTCAAATTAACCGATGGGGATTTTGAAGAGTCTTACAAATTTTCGATCAAAAGTGACGAAGTCAAACCCAGTTTAAGCCAGCTTTTTGTGCAAAGTGCCGAAACAGGCGGTAAATATGGCGATGCGATTGCTGTTCGTTTCAGTGAACGGATGATTTTTTATACACGAGGTCAAATTATTGCGGGGGGCATGGCTGAAAGTGAAACCAATCAGAGTTGGAAGCAAGCCCCGGCTGGTTATCCTGGCAATGGTGGCCTGAGCACCCCAGAACGGGCTGCTGAAAATTACCATGTCACACTCACGCCCGCAGGGTATGTCTTCCCACTCTTTGATGGTGCCTGGAGTGAACTCGGTGGGGGCGTCTATTATGATCCGGGCGATCCCACTGGAAAAACAGTCCTGCTAATCACCCCGCCAGGGCTATCTCTGTTTCGGCCTGGGGATCTGGTCAAAGTGACGCTTTCGGCCACCATTCTCGACCCTGCAGGCAATTCTGTCGATACCAGCCGCAACAGCCGGACTGGGGTGGCGGATTGAGTGAGATTTACTGTCCCTGATTGACAAAGCGGTTATTGCTGCGGTCCACGTCGGGGGTTACGCCCGAGGGGTCGAGACGGACTTCTTTCACTTCCGAAGGCACTTCAAAACTCAGGCGCTCCGAGCGGCTATTGCCGTCCCAGAGATGAAAAACCACCTCTCCGCTTTTGAGCACCAGGGCGATCGAAACCGGCATGACGGCTTCACCCAGGCGCTGAACGGTGACTGTTACCGTGTATTTGCCCTCGCGCTCAGAGACCTGCAAAGATTGAATCGCGTAGTCAATCACATGACTCTCTTGCACCCATTGGCGAAAGAACCACTGTAGATCTTTGCCCGCTATTTTTTCCAATTCGGTTTGAAAATCTTGCACTGTTAAATCTTTTTGCAGATAGCGCTTTTGCAATTGCACTTCGAGATTTTCGAGTACTTTTTTGCCCAGCAGCACGTCCAACATGCGGAAAATCGTATAACCTTTGCCCTGAGCCAGCGCCGAAAAGCTGTTTAGAGGCAGGCGATCGAGAATCAGGCGCGGGGTTTGCAGCGAGGTATTCCAGCCCTGACGGGCCGAGCGCAAATAATTTTCGGAAGTTTGATCGCCGAGCAAATAGGATTTGCGTTTTTGTTGCATATAGACCTGGCCGGTATAGAGGGCCAAGCCCTGGGTCACCCAGGGCACAAATTCCTGGTTTTGGCGCACGCGCTGGCCCCAGTACTGCTGGGCGATGCCATAGACCAACCACTCGGTCAGCTGTTGGCGACTGCGGGCCTCATCTTTACCCTCGGCAAAACTGTTGCGCAGAATCAGCAATTGCTGTGACGAAATCACCGGGTATTTGCCATCTTCTGTGGCCACAATTGTCAGGCGTTTTCCAGGAAAGACCCCGTAGCGCTGTTTAAAAAAACGCAGAATCTCTTCGGTGATCTGCAGGGCCTCAGTGCTCCATTTTTGCATTTTGCCCGGATAATAATAGCGCAATTGAACATCGTCGACATCGGCTGTGCGCAGCAGCAGATCAGGGGTAAAGATCAGATCCAGACCACTCTGGCGCTCTGCACTGTAGCGGTAGGTATGATCTGAGCTGGAGAGACTGACGGGGGCCAAGGGGGAAATGGCAAAAAGTTTGTCCAAGACCCGCGCGCTGACACTGTAATCAGACAGTTCGGAGATTTCTGGGTGCCATTTTCCCTCTTGGTAGGTCACCAAACGTGGGTACCAGCTGCCCAAACCGAGGCGATTGGGATCGTCGATCAGGTAATAAGAGCGGCTGATCTGGGGCAGGCGTTCGAGCACATAGCGAAGGGTCAATTTGAGTTCTTGACCGGGCTCCAGCGGCTGTGATAAAAAGACCTGATAGAGCAGGGGATCTTCAATTTCACGGCCCAAATAGGTGTAACGGTAGAGACGCCCCGGTAAGACCAATTTGTCGGCACTTAAAACTTCGCGGACCTGCATCCGGGCCTGGGTATTGGCGTCCAAGCGAAAAAACAGCTCTTTGAGAGGTTCCTTGCCGTCGTGGGTCAAGGTCAGAAATTCTTCTCCTTGTAAGCTGGCGGTATCCGTATTGAGTTCCAAATTGAGTTGGTAGCTCGCCCGCGCTTCGGCAGCAGCAAGCCCAAATGGGTCAATCAGACCAAACAGACCCAGCAGGAGAGACAGGCCCACAAGTGAAAATCCGTGTTTTAACATAAATGCTTTATTTTTGCAATTTGCTCAGCGCTGCTTGAGCAGCACTTTTGAGCGACAGGCTTGTGCTCTCATTTTGGGTCAGACTCTGCAACGCAGCCTGGGCACGGGGGTCGCCCAATTGCCCAAGGGCCTGAGCGGCCTCTTGTCTGACACTTTCGTGCACATCTTCGAGGGCATTGAGCAGCGGAATCAGGGCACGGGCATCCCCCTGTTTGCCCAAAGAGGCAGCCGCAAAAGCCCGCATCAAAAAGTCGCTGTTTTCTTGCAAAACAGTGATCATCGGTCCAATAATTTCAGGGCTGTGCATTGCGCCAAGGGCTTCTGCTGCTGCGGTTTTCACCCAGGCATCGCTGTCATTTAAGGCTTTGAGCAGTCCCTGCAAAGAATCCGGGTGGTGCAATTGCCCCAAACTTTGCACCACAGCTGAACGCACCCAGGCTTCGGGATGTTCCAAAAGGGGCTGTAAATCTGTGGCCACTTGGGGATTTCCCAAAAACCCCAGGGTTTCGACTGCCGCTTGAACGACCTTGGGATCTTTATCTGCCAAAAGCGCCACGAGCGGCGGACAGGCACGGGTGTCTTTGAGTAGGCCCAAGGCGATTGCTGCCCGTTGCCGAACCCCCGAAGCCCGATCTTGCAAAGCCTCAAGCAGGGCATTAAATGCAGCTTCGCTTTTGATATGGCCCAATGCTTGAGCGGCCAGGGTGCGCACGATAAAGTCTTCATCGTGTTTTAAGGTTGTAATCAGGGCCGAGGTGGCACAAGGGTCGCTGCGGTCGCTCAAGACCTGTGCTGCGGCTTGGCGTACCCAGGCTTCGGGATCTTGCAAGCTGGCGATTAAAATTGCCGGAATTTCTTCGCCTTCAGCCGCTCCCAAGGCTCTGATGGCCAATTCCCGCACATCGGCATCGGGATCTTGGGCTGCCAGACTCATGGCTGCAAAGACCTCTGGGGTGTGAAAATTGATCAGGGCCTGTGTTGCCACCATCCGGGCCCAGTGTTTTCCCGACTTTAAGGTTTCCAGCAAAGCGGGTATGGCACGCGGGTCTCCCTGTCGCGCCAAGGCTTCAGCGGCAGCTTGCACCACACGCTCTTCACTGTCTGCGAGCATGGGAATAATCAGGGCATAGGTCTGACTGCTATCCAACTCTCCCAATGCGACCGTGGCCACAGTTCTGACCCACTCGTCTTCATGGCCCAAAGCCCGCTGAAGTGCATTGAGGGCCAAGGGGCTGCGCAAATAGCGCAACATTTCTATCGCGTTTTGGCGGGTTTCCAGATCGCTGGAATCGAGGGCGCGGGTCAAGGCGGGCAGGACCTGTTCTTCTCCCAATAATTTCAGCGAGGCCAGAATTTTTTCGCGCATCAGCTCCCCATCGGGCAAGAGCGCTGCCTGGATCAGAATTTCGATTGCCCGTGGATCTTGTAATCGCCCCAAGGCTGTGATCACGGCTTCGCGCACGGGAGCCAGATCGGATTGCAAAGCATGTTCTAAAAACGGCAGAGCGCGGCTATCACCCAAACGCCCAAGGCGTTCGACGGCACTCAAACGCAGGGGCTGCTCTTCGGCATTTAATTCAGACAACAGGGGCCAGAGTCGGGTTTCGGGGTCAATCCGAGAGAGGCTTTGAGCGACCTGGGTGCGCACCCAGCGATCGGGATCCTCAAGTGCGACGGTCAGCGCATCACGGGAACGCTCGCCCGGAAATCCCCCCAAGACCTCTGCGATCGTGGCCCGCACCAAATAAGAGGCATCTTGGTGCAAATGCTGACAGAGAATCCCCAAAATCTTGGTATCGTCCAGATCTGTGGAGAGATTTGCAATCGCTTCGACAGCCGTGGCTCGCACCAGGTAATTTTCATCTTCCAGGGTGTTTAAGAGCAGGCCGAGTGAACGGGGATCAGCCAATTTTCCCAGGGCTGCAGCAACCTGTTGACGCACATCGGGTTCGGGGTCGTTGAGCAGAGCCATGACCGGTTCAACCGCTCGCGGATCTTCACTTTCACCCAAAAATTCAACTGCCTGCTGCCGGACATCGGGCTTTTGGCTCTGGAGCAAGAACAGAAGTGCATCAAAACGCTGATTACGGGCTTTGTGACCATCAGGGGTGGCGGGAGGCGCCACCTGTATCTGAGGTCGGCCATTGCTGTCTAAATTGGCTAGCAGATCTTCGGTCTCGTCCATGGTGCATCGTTTCCCTTCTGGGGCGGAAATTTAAGCGCGGATTAGGTCCTGTTTTTAACATGTTACCATTCTGCAGGGGTTGCTTGCTATTCACAAGCCTTGAACCCCTTCATTTATGCGATAATAGACAAAAATTCAGGGGTACTTTGCCATGTGGGGCGGCGTTTTTGCTCTTTCCGACGCACCTGTTTCGCAATGTGAGGCGGACATAGCAAATCCCTATTTTGAAGGGGCATTCTTGGGTTTTAACGCCCGTTCGGCCCTGAATCGCTTGTTGCTGCATCTGAAGCCCGCTAAAGTCTGGTTACCTGCCTATCTCTGTTCTGAATTGCTCAATGCTTTGCCGTCCGGTCAAAATTGGGCCTATTATTCCCTCGATTACCATTTGAAACCTGCTGCATCCGAATTATTGGAGAAAATTTTGCCCGGTGAGCTGGTTTTGGCCATTGCCTATCTGGGCTTTTCCCCGGATCCAAATTGGTTGATGCAACTCAGAAGCCAGGGCGCACAGATTGTCTTGGATGCCTCTCAGGCCCTCTTTTTAAAACCAACCCATGTCCAAGATTATCTGCTCTATAGCCCGCGAAAATGGGGCGGACTGAGTGATGGCGGCATTTTAATCGGCCCAGATTTGCCCCCTTCCCCGGCCCCAAATCATCGGCCTCCCCCCGCCTGGGAATTGCTGCAGCAGGCCCAAGTCCTGCGCCGGGAATTTGAAACTCTGGGACAAAACAATCCAACCCTGCAGGCCGAGTGGTTTGGGCTCTTTCGCGCGGCCGAGGCCCGGCAGCCCGTGGGGGACATGGCCATGACAGCCGATTCTCAAACGCGTCTCAATTCGCTTTTGCAAGACCCCCTGATCCCTTTGCAGCGGCGCAAAAACCACCAAAAATTGTTGGCTGATTTGGCTGAATGGGCTCTGTTTCCAAGTTTGCCGCCGGAGACGGTGCCATTGGCCTTTGCTCTCTGTGTGTCGCAGCGCGACGCCCTGCAGCGCGCATTGGCCGAAAAGCGCATCTATTGCCCAATCTATTGGCCTTTGGCGGATCACGTACCCCGATCTTTTACTGAGAGCCACAGACTCAGCGAGCAGATCTTGGCTTTGCCCTGCGATCAGCGCTATAACGAGGCAGATATGGACATGATTCTCGCCCAAATAAAAACGCTGGAACATCTGTTATGAGCGCGTTGAAGGGGTATTTGCACCCGACCTACTTGGCTTCACTCAAGACCTTTGGCGAGCCTGTTTTTTTGCCCGAAGCCCAGGGCTGGCTCATGCGCCGACCCCTCCCCGGTACAGCTGATACACCTGTGCTTTTAGGCCCGGATGATTCAAATGTAGATTGGTCTGGCCCCTACCCCTTTTTGCGCTGTTTAAATCCCTTGCTTCTGCCAAGAGATCTGGCTTTGATCTCAGACGCCGCGCCTGCGATGGTCATCGTGACTGATCCCTTGGGCCCTGAGATGGACAAAGATTTTTGGTCAAGGCTCTTTCCCGATTGCTGTCGCCTGTTTAAACCCCATTGGGGCATCGACTTCGCCTTGCCACTTCAGATCAGTTCACACCACCGCTACTACGCCCGAAAAGCGTTGCGTAGCCTGGAGATCGAAAGGGTGTCTGCGCCGCTGACAGCGCTTAAGAGCTGGAACACACTTTACAGCCAATTGGTCCAGCGCCACCAAATTCAGGGGCTGAGGCGTTTTTCTGAGCGGGCTTTTGCCCATCAATTGCAGGTGCCTGGCACCGTGGTCTTTGCCGCCAGCCATCAAGCAGAGATTGTCGCCATGCATCTCTGGTATTGGGAGGCTGAGTGGGGGTTGGCCTACAGCCATTTGGCGGCCTGCTCCGAAGTGGGTTATCTGCATTCGGCTCCGTATGCCCTCTATCTGGCCGCTATAGAATGGTTTCAGGCACAAGGGGTGGAACAACTCGACCTCGGGGGCGAAGTGAGTACCGCTGCTGCCCAGGGAAAATCTGGGTTGGGCTTTTTTAAACGGGGCTGGGCCAATATTGAACGTCCGGTTTGGCTTTGCGGTAAAATTCTCAATGCTGAGCGCTATGCCCAATTGGCAGGGGCAACTCCCCGTGCTTATTTTCCCGCTTATCGCTACGGTGAAGAAAGGGACTTGGTCTGAAACGGAGAAAAAATGGAAAACACAGAGCTGTTGACACTGATTCAGACACAGGGCTGGAGCTTGTTTGAATCACAATTATCCAAAGCCCAGATCCAGGTTCTGTCGCAAGCACTCGATCAGGCGGTCACCCGCTGCGCCGATTTGCAAGGAGAATTATTGGGGCAGGTCTCGCCTGGAACGGCCCACCATCTCTTGGGCCAAGGACCTGCCTTTCAGACCTTGCTGGAGCAAGCCTGGCTGGATCAAGAGCTGAAAGTCTTATTGGAAGGCCCCTATATTCTCAATTCATTTGGTGGGGTGGTCAATCCTCCCGAGCAATCGGCATACGTGCATCAGATTCACCGCGACCAGCGCACGTTTATTCCCGATTTTCGCCTGATGATCAATCTCTTGGTCATGCTCGATGATTTTCTGCCCGAAAATGGCGCAACTTGGCTTTTGAGCGGTTCTCAGAATCAGGTGCAGCCCCCCAGCTCCGAGTCGTTTTTTGCTAAAGCCAAACAGATCTGTGCACCTGCAGGCAGTCTCTTGCTCTTTGACTCTCGGCTCTGGCATGCCGCCGGCCAAAACACAACCTCTGCAGTGCGCCGGGGACTGACCTTGACGTATAGCCGCCCCTTTCTCAAACCCCAGTTCGACTATATGGGACAGGTGAAGGGCTCCCTTTCTGCGCATCTCAAACAAATACTCGGCGAATATTCTCGGGTGCCGGCCTCACTGGAACAGTGGTATTTGCCACCCGATCAGCGTTTTTACAGGCCCGGACAGGGCTAAACCACATGAGGGTAATACCATGACCACATTTGCAGACGGCTTTGTTGACCAAGAATTTGAAAAACTCAATCAAATTGCCGATGACTACGATCTCTCGCCCTTTGACCAGCGCATGCGCCACTATATGTTGCGCGGTTTACGGCCCTGGCTCAAAACGGGCAAAGCCTTGGAGATGGGCTGTATGCATGGGGAGTTTTCCTCTCTTTTGGCAGAGCTCTACAGCGATCTCACCGTGGTCGAAGCCGCAGGCCAATTTATTGCCAGCACCCAAGCCCGTGTAGGACCCCAAGTTAAATTTGTACAGTCTCTGTTTGAAACCTATACGACTGAAGAGCGCTATGCTGCGATCTTTCTATTGCATGTTTTGGAGCATCTCGACGACCCTGTGGCCGTCCTAAAACAAGCAGGCCGGTTGTTGTCCCCAGGGGGTCGGTTGTTTTTGGTTGTGCCCAATGGCAATGCGCCTTCGCGCCAGATTGCTGTCAAAATGGGGGTCTTGAGCCATTTAAGTGATCTCTCAGAGGCCGATCTCAAGCATGGCCACCGCCGAGTGTATCAAGCAGACACGCTCGAAAGAGAGGCCCGAATGGCCCAATTGCAGGTGATCGCACGGGGCGGGATCTTTTTTAAGCCCCTGGCCAATTTTCAATTTGATCAGCTGATTGGCACGCCCCTGATCAACGAGGCCTTTATGGAGGGCTGTTTTGCCCTGGGCATGGAGCACCCCACACTCTGTGCCAGTATTTTCTTGGTCTGTGAGGCAAACCCATGATTTACCTGCGCGAATTGACTCGGGCAGATTTGGCCCAAACCCTGATTTGGCGGCAAGATCCTGCTTTGGTCGCCCAATTGGGAGAACCCTTTCGCTTTATCAATGCCGAGACCGAGGCGGGGTGGTTTGATACCTATCTCACCCAGCGCGCCCAGCAGGTGCGCTTGGCCATCTGTGAGCAGGGCAGCGATCGGCATATTGGCAATGTCCAGCTCTTGCAAATCCACCCGGTGCACCGCAGCGCAGAGTTCAGCATTTTGATTGGCGAAGCAGGGTGCCGAGGCAAAGGCCTCGGCACAATGGCAACCGAACGCTGTTTGCAACATGCCTTTGAGGATCTCCATTTGCACCGCATCTGGTTACAGGTGCGCGCAGACAATCAACCGGCCCTAAAACTCTATCATCGGGTGGGATTTGTTGAAGAGGGCCGATTGCGCCAAGCGGCGTTTAAACAGGGGCAATATGTCGATCTGTTGAGCATGGGCCTTTTGGCGGCTGAATTTCTGAAGGCCGGGTAAGGTTTAGCAACCAAAGCCGGTTTTGTGAGACAGAAGAAGATCTGAATGTGCGAAAAAAAACTCCCCGACTGTTGGGTCGGGGAGTTAGCGGTTTTATGCTGCTAAACCAGCGTTAACCTATCTGTGTTTTTCGATTTTGCCAACGTAGGGCAAAAGTGCCATGTGACGGGCGCGTTTGATTGCGCGGGTCAGCTGACGCTGGTGCTTGGCACGACTGCCGGTAACGCGGCGAGAAAGGATTTTGGCGTGCTCGCTCAAAAACTCTTTCAAACGCTCAACGTCTTTAAAGTCAATCGTTTCAATGCCCCATTCATCAAATTTGGACACTTTCTGACGACGACGACGGGGACCGCCGCCACCGCGACCACCAAACGAACGGCCACCGCCGCCGCCTTGGCCACCACCGAATGAACGGCGTCCGCCACCATAAGAGGGACGATCTCCGCCGCCGCCATAAGCGGGACGGTCGCCACCACCCTGGTAGGGAGGACGATCACCTTGGGGACGATCGCCGCCACCCTGGTAAGGGGGACGGTCGCCACCACCACCGGGAGTATAAGGACGGCCACCACCTTGGTAAGGAGGGCGGTCACCACCACCGGGGGTATAAGGACGATCGCCACCACCGGGGGTATAAGGACGGCCACCACCTTGGTAAGGAGGACGGTCACCACCACCCTGGTAAGAGGGGCGATCTCCGCCACCCTGGTAAGAGGGGCGGTCGCCACCACCTTGGTAGGAGGGACGATCGGCGTTATAGGCTGGGCGCTCACCAGCGGGAGTTTCTCCCCCTTCGGAGGAGCTGCGCGGGGTTTCATCATAGGGTCTGCTCATAATGCTGTTCCTTTCATGTGGGTTGAGCCTAAAATGCTCAGGGATTCAAGTTGGATTTCCGGCTGCATCCGTTTAATGCCGGAGACTTCAGACTTTCGTTTTTGGATTTGGCCTTCGACAATCACATTCGTTCCTTTGCGCAGCTGCCGCTGAATTTCAGGGCTGCTCTCGCGGCGATTAATCACCCGAATGGTATGTGTCTGGTCTGGCTGATGGGTATCAGCCAAAGCCAGATTAAATTCGAGCACCGCTTTTCCAGAAACGGTATAGCGAATTTCACTGTCTTGGACCAAATGGCCCGAAAGAATGACGTAGTTAAGACTCATCTCTGCGAACGATCAGATGCCGGATTAATCCATCCGTGATCCCCATAACCCGCTGAAGTTCGTCCAGCGACTGGCTGTCGGTCTCAAAATGTGTCAGCATATACAACCCATCATTCTGCTTTTTGATGGGGTACGCCAATTTTTTGCGACCGAGGGATTCGGATTTTTCAATTTTGCCACCGATTTTGGCGATGGTTTCATTGACACGTGTGTTGATTTTCTTCTGGCCTTCTTCGTCAAGACGCGAATCCAGAATATACATCACTTCGTAAGGTCTTTGCATGGATATAATTTCCTTTCCTATGGCCTAAGGTTGTTTTTGCAGATAAAAACAACAGAAAAGGCTGTGACTGATTTACTTGCAACATTCTACTTTCAAAATATCTTTTTAAGGAGAGATTTAGAAAAAAGATTTTCGCAACCTGCGGGGGAGTACCTTCATGTGGTGGAACATAGCACTACAGGAACCAAATTACGCGAGAGGTCTGTTCAACCTCATCCACCTGCGAAGCATTTTAACACAAACTTAATCTGGTGGCTATGCTTTGTGGATTCGCGGTCTTGCCAGGATACAAAAGACGGATCTATCCTGCATGTCTAAACTGAGGGGGCAAAGAAATGCAGAGACATAGCACTGAGTTACAAACAGCCTTGCGCGCCCTGGGCAACCCAGAACAGGCCCAACACGCAACCCGGTTTTTTAAGACGGGCCCCGGCCAATACGGCGAAGGGGATTGTTTTCTCGGAATCAAAGTGCCCATCTTGCGAAGTTTGGCCCAGCGCCACAAGGACATGTCCCTGCCGCAATTGGAGCCCCTGTTAGCGAGTGAATACCACGAAGAGCGCCTGACTGCATTGTTGATCGTGCTCTTGCAATACAAAAAAACGCGGAGCGATGATGCCCGGCAGGTGTGCATTGATTTTTTGCTCGCCCATCTCAACGCCATGAACAATTGGGATCTGGTTGATGTGATTGTGCCGGGCACATTGGGAGATTGGATCTGGCGCAACCCGGCAGAAGAACTGCGCCTTTGGAGCTGGATTGGGTCTGAGGTGCTTTGGGAACGGCGAATTGCGGTCCTGGCGACTTTTGCCCAGATCCGCAACGGCCGCTATGACTTAACCTTGCAACTCTGTGAAGCCCAACTCAAGCGGGCTCAGCCTTTACATGATTTGATGCAAAAGGCCAATGGCTGGATGCTGCGGGAAATTGGCAAACGCGATTTGCAGGTGCTCTTGGACTTTTTAGACACCTGGGCGGCGCACTTGCCGCGCACGATGTTGCGTTATGCCATCGAAAAATTGCCCGAGCAGCAGCGGCAGG
>CAZRFI010000027.1:0-16612 GCA_964598905.1 uncultured Candidatus Sericytochromatia bacterium
ACGCTGCGAATTTCGGGAATAATAATCTTGAAAACATAGCTGGGGCCAATTTCTTGGTGCAGCTTTGACAATTGATCTGTGTGGGGTTGAAAACGCACTGAAAGTTCAACTTGAACGGTTTGACCATCTGCTGTGCGTGCTTCAATTGCGGGCTCATTATAGCCGCCACTGGTCTGTTCGGCATCGGAGGTGCCGACGTTAAAGGTTTGGGTTTTGATATCGTACTTGATGGCTTTTTGCACAAACGGCAAGACAAAGGTCATGCCCTCTCCGCGTACGCCCGGCAAAACACCGCGAAAATTGTCAAAAATAACGGCACGTTCACCGGCTGGCACAATCACCACACTGGCGCTGGAAAAAATTAAAACGGCCAGACCCACTACAATGCCAACCATTGCGCTGAAACTGGGGGGACGGATTTGTCGATCGTTTAGGGCCATAGCTTGTCTCCTTTTGGGTGTACTCAATCCCTAAAATTAGGCTGAATACATATCGCTGCCCTCAATTATACCGCTTCTGAGACCAAGATTTAGGGAATCCAGTGTTCTTAAGGGGTAAGCCAAAGATCCCAAGCTTGCTCGATCGCTTGGGCGAGGCTGATTCTGGGAATAAGTGAATCTCCTCTTCTGTGATTTTGGAGCCCACTTCGAACGCTCCTCCCCAGCATTGGGTCTTATGGTTTATAATGTCTGCAAAGGGAGTAGAGCGTCTCACCATGAATTTTGAAAAGCTAGCAACGTTTTTTGCTGAAGGCACCCTCTTTAATAACCTCTCCAAAGAAGAGCTAACTCAATTGGCTCAGATTGCGCGGGAGCGCCGCTTTGATCGCGGCCAGGTGATTTTTTACGAGGGTGATCTGGGCGGCAGTTTGTATATTATTGTCACGGGCTCGGTCAAAATTGTGATTATGGCTGATGATGGCCGTGAGCATATTCTGGGCCTTTTGCACCAGGGAGATTTCTTTGGCGAAGTTTCTTTGATCGATGGCGAACCCCGCTCGGCCACTGCGATTGCGCTGGACAATGTCAGCGTGGTCATGATCAGTCGCGACGATTTTATTCGCCTCTTGCGTGAAAATCCCGAGATGTCTTTAAAAATTATGGTCACCCTCTGTGAACGTCTGCGCAAAACCGACAAACACGTCGAGAGTTTGGCTTTCTTAAGTGCGCCCGGCCGCGTGGCCCAGGTTTTGCTCAATTTGGCCGAATCCCATGCCCCCGGCCAAGACAAAAATATCACCGTTTCACACAAAATTACCCGTCAAGAATTTGCCAGCTTGGCAGGTACCTCGCGAGAAACCCTGACCCGTGTCCTGATGGATTTTCAGGATGATGGTCTGATCAAATTAGAAAAAAACAAGATTCATATTTATGACCGCCTGCATCTCAAGGAAAAAGTGGTTTAAGCCCGCTCTGATCGGCTCTTTTGCCCTGCTTTTATCCAGTTGCTACAGTCTGGGGCAGGAAAAAATCGAGATTGAGCCTGCTCCTTTTCGTTTGATCGGCTGTCAACAGGCGGCCTCGAGTCAGACTGAACCCCTCCAATTGGAAACTGAAAAGTTTAAATTCAGCCTGGCTTTTAAAGGCAAGGCCTATCCTCTGTCTTCGTCTCAAAATATTTTGGGGCGCACTGTGCGCTATGTCTTACCGTATACCCGGCAGACGCTTTTGTTTGAGCTGACAGCCGAAAATAAACAGGCAGCTGTTTTAAAACTGCAACCTGAGCAAGTTGCTTTGGTTTTGCCCTCAAGCCAGGTTCTGACTCCTTTCCCGCTTGTTTATTTTAAACAGCGTTGGCCAGCGGCGGCTGTCAACAGTCCCGAAACCATGTTGGACCGGGCTGCTGCCCTGGGTGAAGTGACACGTACTCTGTTTGGGGCTTACCCCATTTTGCCCCAAGCCAAACAGACAGGTATTTTTCCTTTCCCTTTCTTTGCGCTGGAAAAAGGTCAAAGGCTTGAACTCAAGCTCAATGGGGTTCAATACGGCTCAGAGTCTCAAGATTTGAGTTTCTGTTTGCAGGCCGAATAGTCGATTTAAGTATTCAATTACGCCACGTTAACTTAACCTTTAAGATCTTTACCCTAAGTTTCTCCAAGCATTAACCATCCCTTAATCTTATACGCACAAGATATTAATCTTGATCGCGGATATGTACAGTACGCAGTAACACGCAGAACTTACACCTCAGATCAAGGAGACAAAAAAATGGGTGGACTCGACGGAATTGCCGGATTTATCAATGGCCTCAACCAGGTTACTCAGACCGTGGGAGCAATCCAGGGTGCAGCTGATGCGCTGGCCCCTGCCGTTTACGCTGTAGACGGTGCAATCAACCAAGTCGCCTCTGTTTTTACAGGCGATCAGTACACCCCTTATAATCCTTATCCCGCTTACCCTGTTTACCCGCCCATGCCTGTGGGTTCTTTGGAAGATGGCAAAGTGGGCATTATTGGCAATATGCTGGCCGGTGGTGTCGCGGGTGCCATGACCCATCAGTCTGCTTCTGAAGCAATCAAAACCATCAAAGCCGGTCAAACCGGTGCAGGATTCAAAGCTTTGGGTATGTCTTCACTCAAAGCCGGTGGCATTGGTGCCGCTGTGACTGGTGTTATTTCTGCGGCTAAAAATATCTCCTTGGTTTCCAAAGGTATGCAAACGTCTGCTGATGCCGGTGGCAATATCGCAGCGGATACTGTCGGTGGTCTCCTTGCCGGTGCAACCGGTGGGATTGCGGCTGGTGCAGCCGGTCTGGCTCTGAGCGGCATGGGTGCCGCTGGTATCGGCCTGACGATCGGTGCTGCAGTGGCTGGTGCAGTGGGTGCCACAGGTGCCAGCTTGCTCTATCAAATGAGTGGGGCCCGCGATGGCTTGGCCAATAGCCTCAGAAGTATGTTTGGGGGCGGCAGCAGCAATTATGGCTATAACCAGGGTTACAACCAAGGTGGTTATAACTACAATCAAGGTTATAACCAAGGCTATAACTACAACCAGGGGTATGCTCCCCAAAACGGTTATTACAGATAAGTGAGCAAGATCCACCTGACTTGCGCAGGTGATCTTGCTTAAGAACTGGGCTATAGCGTAAAAGCGGCCTTGTTTGCGGACTCTAGATAAAGAATAAATGGACATAAGGAGTGACGTCAGATGCGTTTAACAGGCATTGGAACCAACAACACTCCTTATTCGCATTGTCCCTCTTTGACCTCTGTGCTCGGCGGTCAACTCGCCAAGCCCCTGACTGATTCGTTTTAGGACTTTACCATGGAATTAACTGCTGTTAGCGCGTCCCTCGCCCGTGCCGGGTATGTCTTGCCCACATTGCCAGCCTTGCCTGCCTTACCCAACGCTTCGGGCGGCCCTGTCACCCTCCCGGTCTCTTCTCCTGAATCAGCAGAAACCACCAAAGCCTCAGGCTTTCTCAATGCCGATACTCTGGCTTTGACTGGCCGTTTGGCGGGTCATGCAGCGGGCAGTGGTTTTGCAACCTATCGCTATGGAGCCCAGATGGGCACCCAGATGAAAGAAGTCTATCTCGGGCTCAAAAATGGCGGCCCTGCGGGAACCGAAAGCGCGTTGATCAATGCCAAAGGCCTGGCGATGTCGGGTATTCGCGGAGCTGGTTTGGCTGGTTTAATCAGTGCGGGCACCTCTGCGATTGCCAACGGCCTGGGTGTGGTCAAAGGCAAAACCGATTCTCAGACAGCCATCAGCAATGTGCTCTCAGATACCATGACCGGTACCATTGGCGGCTTGGGTGCGGTGACCATCGGTGGGGCAGGCAATCTGGCCCTGGCTTCGTTTGGGGTTGTAGGCTTGCCTTTAACCATTGCCACCGTTGCTTTGGGCGCAGCTGGAGGCACCTTGATGGGCCATTTATTGCACAAGGGCCGCAATCCCGAAATAGATGCACAGACCCCCAAAGCGGAAGGCAATAGCCCTTCTTAAATTCAAATTTCTGACTCATCTCATACTCCCTCGGCAGACCACATTGTGCGTCTGCTTTTTTATTGGTCGCTTTTTAACCGGGTTAAGATCGGGTTATTCTGGCCAAAATCAGAGCCTTCATGCTTTGTTAATCTATCAATGATAGGGATTTAACTCTCTTGAAAAAGGGTGGCAATGTAAATAATATCGCCATTTGTATTTAAGCTTAATTCAAATAAACTGCTTCTATTATTTAGGCTTAATCCTGCCTTAAAATTCATTATTCAAAACTTCCTCTAAGATTAATGGTGCCTTAACCTTGCTCTCACAAGATCTTGGGGGCCTTGGCGATATTTAAACTAAGAAAACAAATTTACGGTTAACAGAAGATCAAAGGAGATTGAACCATGAGTGGAATTGACGGATTGGTCAATGGATTTAATCAGGCAGTTTATACAGCGGGTGCTGTTCAAGGCGCTGTCAATACTATGGTTCCCGCAGTCTATGCCGTAGATGGCGCGATCAATCAGGTCGCAGGTGTCTTTACCGGCGATAGCTATCAACAGACCCAGCCTTATCCTCCTTCTGTTTATCCCGTCAGTACCACAGGCAATGGATTTAATCTGATCAGCGGCATTCTCTCTGGTGGTATCACCGGTGGGATGATGCACAACCAAGTCTCTGATGCCTTTAAGTCCTTTAAAAGTCAGGGCATGGGCGCAGGCTTCAAAAATTTAGGTATGGCTACCCTCAAATCGGCAGGTATTGGCGGTTTGGTCAGCGGCTTGATCTCCGGGGTGCAAAATGGCGCAGCCGCTGCCCGCGGTGAAATGAGCAAAGCCGATGCCGGTGGCAATGTGGCTGCAGATACCGTGGGTGGTTTGCTCGGCGGTGCCGGTGCAGGCATCAGTGCTGGCTTGGGCAGCTTGGCTCTGCGCTCCTTCGGTTTGGCGGGTATCCCCTTAACCGTTGCTGCGGCTGCGGCTGGAGCCCTGGGCTCGGTTGGTGTGAACTATCTCTACAATTCCAGCGGTCTGCGCGATAACCTCGCGGGAACGATGCGCAAAGCTTTTGGCGGAACCGAGCCCGTTGCAGCACCTGCGGGTTATTACCAACAGCCTGCTTATGGTTATTAAGTTCTGTTTCAAGAACCAAACGGTTTTAAAGATTTTACCAAGATATTAAAAAGATACTAAAAGAGTAATGGAGTTATCAAAATGAGTTTAACAAGTATTGGATCCAATCCCTATACGGCAACTGCTCCCAGCGTACAAACCAGCAACTACACCCCTTATTCACCTTATACCCCTTCGACCGGCGATACAGGCGGTGGTACTTTTGGCGGTGATTTCTCTTCAATTGGTTCAATGGTTGCCAATGCCGCCGGTGGCGGTTTTGCCGCCCACAAACTGGGCAATCAGATGGGCCAGAATATCAAATCTATTTTCGGCAAGACCTTTATGACAGGTCTGAAAAACACCGCCTTGACTGGTCTCAAAGGTGCAGGTCTGTCGGCTTTGGTCAGTGCCGGTGTCTCGGTTGTGACCAACGGCGTGGGCATTGCCTCTGGCAGCACCGATGGCAGCACAGCGGTGAGCAATGTCATGAAAGACACCATCGGTGGTGCCGTGGGCGGTCTCGGTGCCGTCACCATCGGTGGTCTGGGCAATCTGGCCTTGGGCTCTCTGGGCCTGGCCGGTATTCCTTTAACCATTGCCACTGTTGCCTTTGGTGCTGTGGGTGGTGTACTCGGCGGTCAACTCGCCAAGCCCCTGACTGACTCCTTTTAAGCTAAAAAACTTTTAAATCTACATTACTCCCTCTGACCTGGAATTGCATTTTGCAAACCAGGTCTTTTTTTCTGACTTTTTTTCTGTTTAAGTGGCAGCAAAGCCCCAAAAATAAAGGGTTTTCTTAACTAAAAACAAGCAAGTTATTAACCTGTTCTTTCGATAACTTAAACAGGTTAATAAACACAATGACAACTTTAAGCGCTCTCCCCACTACGCCTTCTCTGCCCGCCCTGGGCAAGAGTCCCACTGCCGGTACCATTACCGCGCCGGTGATGGCGTCTGTCTCCCGTGAGGAGATTGAATGGGCCAAGAAGCTCGACAAAAAAATGGAGTACGGCTATGTGCCCGACACAGCCGAACAAGATCGCTATAACAAAGTTGTTGGCCAGCTCACCGGGATCAAAGATGGTGGCGGCTATGTCTATCAGGACACCACTTCTTTCAGCAATAATCCCCGTGGCTTTTCGGCTATCGGCAGCTTGGTGGGCCGCACCCTTTCTGGCGGTTATGTCGGCTATCGCTACGGCGGTGAAGTTGCCACCATCACCCACACCACTTATCAGAATGTCAAAAGTGGCATCGTCAATGGCCAGTTTGGTCAGGCCTTTAAAGGTTTGGCGGGCGGTCTCAAACAGGTGGGTGTGATTTCAATCAAAGCAGGCGGCATCTCCAGCGCCATCAATGCCGGAACCTCTTTATTCGCCAATACCTTTGAAACCATCTCTGGTCGCCAAACCGCCAAAGAGGCCGTGGGCAATGTCGCCGCTGATACCGTCGGTGGCTTTTTATCCGGGATGGGTGCCAGTGTTTTCTCCGGCATGGCCAGCCTGGGCGTGACCCTGGCAGGAGCGGGTGGATTGCCGATCACCATCGCCGCTGTGGCCGGTGGCGCAGTGGGCAGCTTGTTGCTCGACAAAGCGTACAAAGCCTCTGGTTTGTTTACCTTGCTCAAGAGCAAGATTACCAAGACCTTGGAATAGCGTTCCCTTCGACTCCCTTCGACAGGCTCAGGGGTACGCTCAGGGAACAATCCGCTCCCGTGGAACACAGAGAAGATGAGACCTGAGCTGCATAGCAGGACGAACCGATCTCAATATTTACCATAAAAACCTGTTTCGGCAGGTTTTTATGCATTTTTCGGATCTGAGTTGGTTTTTCTCTATTGGGCTTCCCATCCCGTTTTGCCACCGTTTGAAGAGCCTCAAAAACCGGGTTTTGGCAAAAATAACCCCAAAAATCTAAAAAAATGGGCAAACGGATCTTTTCTTTTAAAAATGATTATGATAAGATTAAGACATAGTAAAAAACTAGTAAAAACATGAAAAAGTTTATTTTGGGTTAATCGCAATGTCCGTATTCAAATTTCCAGCATTTCTTACGCTGGCTCTCGTTATAAGCAGCTTGATCACCGCCTGTTCCGCGACCCCTGTCGTGGCCCCCGCTCAGGTCAGGGCTTTAAATACCGTGCCTACCCAGGCTGCCAAGAACCAAGACCGCTACCTCTGTAGCATCGAAGCACGTGAAGGTCACTCGATTGTCAAAATTCTCGATCTGAATCAACAGGGTGTGCGCTCGGTGATGGTGCCAGGCAAAGTCAAAAGCATGGATGGCGTCCAGGCTGAAGGCAAACTCTATGTCAATTCTGTCGCTCAGGGCAGTACCGATCAAACTCTCTACGAAGTGAATGTCCTCGATGGTCAGGTTCGCCGTCTGCTGTCTTTTTCTCAAGTCGGTCTAGAAACCGAAGATTTTTTAATTCAAAATGGCAAACTCTATGCTGTGGGCATGCAAAACAAACGCCCTGCCCTGTTTAGCTACGATCTGCGGGCCTATGGTTGGCAACCAGTGGTCTATGACTTTCAGCCCGGCACCCTGCAATATGGCTCCCAGACCCAAGATCTGCAGGTTTTGCACTTTGGTGCCGCTTCTTTGACCCGCACCACCGTCAATTTGGCCAGCCGCCAGACCTACTCGGTCAATTATTCCTTTAATTATAAAACCGGCCAACTCAGTTATAAAACGGCCCAGGCCCAGTCTAAGGGCTCTGAAAACTACCTTTACAGTGGTCTGATCTCCCGCAATGGCCGTTCGATCTTTGCCAGTATCAATGACAAAATCGAGCGCTACCAGATCGAAGATAAACAGATCAACCGCTTGGCCCCGATCACCCTGCCCCATGCTTTGCCCCGCTATGCCGCTCTTTCCCAAGACGGCCAGCAGCTCTATGTCTCCCACAATCAGCAGAACCGGGTCAGCCGCGTGCGCTTTAATCCCGATGGCGTGACCTACCGGATTGAAGACATTGCCTTCCCAGGCACGCACCAGGAATTGGTTGTCTTCTAAATTTCATGGCAGGACGTTTGGCCTGGGCCACAGATATTCACCTCGATCATTGTAATGCCGAGGTGATTGCTGCTTTTGGGCAAAACATTCGCAGCAAAAATTCCCAGGCTCTTTGCCTGACGGGTGATCTGGCTGAATCCCAGAATGTGGCAAGTTATTTGTCTGACTTGGCGGCAGAGCTGCAGATCCCCGTCTATTTTGTCTTGGGCAATCACGATTATTACCATGGCAGCATCGCTGAGGTGCGCAAGGCCATGGCCAGCTTAAGTCAGCAATCTGAGTGGTTGCGCTGGATGCCTGCCACCGGTTTGGTGGCGCTCTCCAATTCCACCTGCCTGCTTGGTCACGATGGCTGGTCCGATGGCCGCCACGGGGACTACGCCACTTCGACGATCAAGCTCAAAGATTATCGCCTGATCTCAGAGTTTGCCCAAGCTGGTGAATCCGGGCGCTTGGCGCTGTTAAACCAATTGGGTGATGAATCCGCCGCCTGGTTGCGGCCCCGTTTGAGTCAGGCCTTGCAAGCGTTTGAACAGGTCTATTTGCTGATGCACCCCCCACCCTTTCGCGAAGCCTGTCTCTATGGCACAGACATCGCCGATGACAATTGGGCCCCGCACTTTACTTGCAAAGCTGTGGGCGATTTGCTTGCAGAGTTGTTGCCGCTCTACCCCCAGAGCCAGGTGAAGGTCTTGGCCGGGCACACCCACAACCCCTGTGATATTCAGATTTTGCCCAATTTAAGCGTGCAGGTGGGGGCGGCAGAATACGGCGCACCGGCTCTGGCCGCCTGTTTTGAGATCGCCTGAGTCTGCTTTAAGTCAGGCTTGCACCCGTGTTATGGTGAGCTTATTCGTGTAAAGATTCGTGCAAGAGGAGAATATCTATGAGCCCTTCCATTTATCATTTTGAGGTCAAAAATATCCAAGGTGAAACGCTTCCTTTGGAGACCTACCAAGGCAAGGTGCTGCTGATCGTCAATACCGCCAGCAAATGCGGTTTTACCTCCCAATACGACGGTCTCGAAAAAATCTACAAAGAATACCATGCGCAGGGCCTGGAAATTTTGGGCTTTCCCTGCAATCAGTTTGGCGCGCAGGAGCCCGGCTCTGAGGCGGAAATAGCCTCGTTCTGCCAATTGAATTATGGCGTCAGTTTTCCGATGTTTGCCAAGATCGACGTCAATGGTTCCCATTCTCACCCGCTTTATGATTACCTCAAAACCCAAGCTCCGGGTCTTTTGGGCAGCAAAGATGTCAAATGGAATTTCACCAAATTTTTGGTCGATGCCAATGGCAAGGTGATCAAACGCTATGCGCCCCAAGACAGTCCTGAGAGCATTGGCCGCGAGCTGAAGAAGTATTTGCCGAAATAGGCCAGGGCAAATTTTAACGCGGCTCTAAAAGAAGGGCCGTGGATCTATCGGATTCCCGTTTTTTCGCACCTCAAGGTGCAAGTGGGGGCCCGTGCTGTAACCCGTGCTGCCAACAGCAGCAATGATCTGGCCCTTGCGCACACGCTGTCCGACGGTCACGTAATAAGCCGAGGTATGGGCGTAAAGCGTGACCAAGCCCTGGCCATGATCGACCATGACCGCTTTGCCATAGCCGCCCATCCAAGAGGCATCGATCACCACGCCGTGATCAGCAGCCCGTATGGGTGTGCCTGCACCGACGCCAAAGTCAATCCCGGTGTGCAAGCGGGCTGTACCAAAAATCGGGTGGGTGCGCCAGCCGAAAGGCGAGGTCATGACCGCGCCGGGCACAGGGGAGGTAAAACGGCCACTGCCGAGAGGAACTGAACTCATGCGGCTGCCGCCTCCGCTGCGGGCGGCGTAGAGCTGGCGCAGGTATTCAGCAATCCGGCGCGATTCAGCCTCTAAGGCATTCATCTCTTTTTCGTAGACGGCCTTTTCTTTTTGCACGCGGGCCAGGTATTGCTGCTCTTTTTTCTTTTGGTATTCGTGCAGGGCTTTGGCCTGGGCCTGTTCGTGGGCTTTTTTGCCAAGAATCTGGCGCTTGAGCATTTGCTGGTATTGGTAGCGTTCGAGCTTTTCTTTGGCCAGGCGCATTTCGTCCAACATGTTTTGGTCCTGTTTGGCCAAATAGCGGAAATAGGTCAGGCGGCGCATAAAACTGGAGAGGTTTTGGGCTTCGACCAATTGATTGGTCTGAGAATAGCGGCGCAATTTGTACATTTCGCGCAGGCGATCTTGCGAGGCGTCGAGGCGGCTTTCCCAGCTCTGTTCAGCCCGCAGCAATTGCTGGGTGATCACTTCCACCTCTTTGTGGGCGACCTCGTAGCGACGGTTGGTTTTGTCGAGTTCGAGCTTGGTTTTTTCCAGCTCCTGCTGAATCTCCGAGATATTCTCTTTGGAGTTTTTAGCTTTTTTTTCCAGCTCTTGGATCTTGTTTTTGAGCTCTTTGATGCGCACTTCGTTGTTTTTAAATTCTTGCACCTGGGAGCGCACTTTTTGGCTGGAAGGCGCGCCCAAAGAGGGAGCGGTCGCAGACAGCGACAGCGCCAGCATCAGTCCTGCTGAAGCGATTAACGTGAGTTTATGAAAAGAGAAAGGAGATGTCATATCTTTATTGTACAAAAATCGTGGCCATCGAGACAACCAAACTAAAGATGATACTCAGCACCAAAGAGGCAATAATGCCCCAAACAACGATATTTTTGTAATTTTTGCGAAGCTTACGGCTCATGGGGAGTGTGTTTTCCTGAAGTGATAATAAACGGTTTGGGCGACTTTGCGGGGCAGGCCCCCTGTCAGCATCAGTTCTTGAATCTCTGCTGCTTTAATTTTATCGACAGAACCAAAGATCTGCAATAAATGGCGGCGGCGGTGGGGGCCAATGCCTTCAATGCCATCGAGTTCAGAGCTGAGGGTGCGCTTGCTGCGCAAACTGCGGTGATAGGTCAAGGCAAAGCGGTGGGCCTCATCGCGCAATTGCATCAAAAGTTTGAGTGCCGGAGAGTGGCGCGGCAGGCGCACAGGTTCGCTGCGATCGGGAAAGATCAGCAGCTCTTCGCGTTTGGCCAGCCCCACCAGCGCAGGCGGTGTCAGCCCCGCTTTGTCAAAGGCGCGCATGGCCGCGCTGACCTGGCCTTTGCCCCCATCGATCAGAATTAAATCGGGAAAGGCCAAACCTGCCTGGGCCAATTTGCGGTAGCGGCGGGTGACGACCTCTTCCATTGAGACAAAGTCGTTGGGCACGCCTTCGGCGCTGCGAATTTTATAACGCCGGTAGAGCGAGCGCGCACCCATGCCATTTTCGAGTACCACCAGCGAGGCGACTGTCTCTTGGCCCTGAAAATGGGAGATGTCAAAGCCCTCGATCAATGCCGGGGCCTGTTCCAATTGCAGCAATTGGCGCAGCTCTTCGAGGCCTTCCACGGCCAGATCGTAATGGCTGTCCTGCTCGGCTTTTTTCAGGCCCTGTTCGACATTTTTGCCGACCATTTCGAGCAGGGCTTTTTTGTCGCCGCGCTGGGGATAACCCAGGCTGACTTTGCTTCCACGTTTCTCGCGCAGCCACAGTGCCAGAATCTCACTCTCCTCAATTTCTTGGGGCAGCAAGATCTCTGGCGGCACTTCGATATCGCGCGAATAAAATTGGTAGAGAAAGCGGGTTAAAATCTCTGCGGTCTCGTCCTGCTGACGAATCGCAAAAGTATGTGGCAGCGGGGTTTGCAGCAGGCCCTCGCGAACCTGAAAGACCACCACATGGCAGAGCAGGGCATTGCGGGCAATGTGAATCAAATCCAGGTTCCACTCGGGATTGCCGACAATTTTTTGTTTGCCCGCAGGCACAATAAAGCGTTGCAAAGCACCGAGAGTGTCGCGCAATTGGGCGGCCTGTTCGTATTGCATCTGGCCTGCATGTTGGCGCATGCGCGCTTCGAGTTTTTCGCGCAAGATCGGGGATTTCCCCTCCAAAAACAGGCGAATGTCCTGCAGCATGTCTTTGTAGTCTTCGGAACTGACCTTTTTTTGACAGTGGCCCAAACAGCGTTTGATCTGGTAATAAATACAGACCTGTTTTTCTTTGCGCGGGTCTTTGCATTTTTCGACCGGGAAAATCTCGCGCACAGCGTAGAGCAGGCTGTTGACGGCGCTGGCACTGGGGTAGGGGCCAAAATACAGAGATTTGTCTTTGGCCGTGCGCTGCCGCACCATTTCAACACGCGGATAGGCGTCTTGCCAGGTGATGCGGATATACGGAAAACCTTTGCTGTTTTTGAGCAGGGTATTGTAACGGGGCTGGTGCTGGCGGATCAATTGCTCTTCGAGCACCAGGGCTTCGACCTCGGTATCTGTCAAAATGGTCTCGATCTCGGTCACCAATTCGACCATTTTCTCGATCTTGGGTCCGTGCAGAGGACGCCCGGTCTGAAAATAGGAGCGCACCCGGTGGGCCAACGAACGGGCCTTGCCAATATACAGCAATTGCCCTTCAGCGCCTTTCATCAAATAGACGCCGGGCTGAGAAGGCAGGTGTTTGAGTTGTTCACTGAGCTGCATGCCTTCATTTTAACAGGCAAGTCAGGTTGAACTTGCCCTCCAAATGCTATACTTGGTAAAATCTGCGCAAACAAAGCCTGAGAAGTGATGAACCCCAAAACAAAACGCTGGATATTTCTGTTGTTTACTGTCGCTCTGGCAGGTCTTTTGTATTTGATCCACGAAATTTTATTGCCCTTTGTTTTCAGCGGCCTGTTTGTCTATTTGCTTGCCCCTTTGGTGGATTATCTTTCCAAACAGAAATTTTTAGGCCGTACCTTGCCCCGTGGCATCACCGTGATGCTGGTCTATGTCTTTGTGTTTTTGGGGGTGGGAATTTTGGGCTTGATTGTCTTGCCGCCGCTCTACCAAGAGGTTTTGCGCATGGGCCGGGATTTGCCCCATCAGCTTGAACATTTCAGGGCGGTAACCCTGCCCTCTTTGGTACAGCAGGCCGAGTTTTACAATACCAAGTTTGGCTTGCGTCTGGATGTCGAAACCTATCTCGCTCAGGGCTTAGAAACCGTGATCAAAGCGGGCAAAGGCCAGATTGAATCCATGGTCAGTCATGCGCAAACCCTGATCAAATTGCTCTTTTCGGCCCTGAGCACTTTTTTGGTGATCTTTATTGTGACGGCGTTTGTCTTGATTGATTTGCCCCGAATAAAAGTGGAACTGATTCAGATGATTCCCAAGCGCTATCGTCCCCTGGTGCTGGATTTGGTACATGCCATCGACCGCGATCTGAGCGGGACGATTCGCGGGCAATTGCTGATCTGTTTGATCAACGGCACTTTGACCACCCTGGGATTATTGCTGCTCAAGGTTAAATTTGCGATCACCATTGGCTTTGTTGCGGGTATCTTTAGTTTGATTCCGGTCTTTGGGGCGGTGATCAGCACCGTTCCGGCGGTGATAATTGCCCTGACCCAATCCTGGCTGACAGCCTTGGCCGTGATTGGTGTGATTATTATTATTCACCTGATCGAAGCCAATTTTCTCAATCCCAAAATTCTGGGGCATACGGTTGAATTGCATCCGGCGATCATCGTTTTTTCGATTGTGGTTGGAGAGCATTTCTTTGGTGCTGTGGGACTGCTCTTTGGGGTGCCTGTGGCCGCCATTTTGCGCTCGGTTCTGCGCTATATTTATCTGACTTATTTGGCTGATCCCGAAGAAGAGGCTGATCAGGAGCCTGTTTTAGCCGAAGCGGAACAGGGGAGTCCTTAGAAAATGGCCAAAGACAGCAGCGGCGAATATTTTTCCAAATCCGACGAGGAACATGTCAAAGCTGAAAAGCCGATGGCCCGTGGCCAGCACCACCAATTGCGCAATCAGTTTCTCGAAAAAGCCAAAAAATTCATGGACGACACCCCCTTGGGGGAGACCAAAAATCTGCTCAATACCTTGATGGGCAAAGATCCCCAGCAGGAAGAAACTGCGTCTCGGGATGCCCAGGAAGCCTCTTTTGAAGAAGATTGGGAAGATGATTGGGAGGGCGATGACGAGGAGGAAGAGTTTGACTATTCCCAGCCGGAAACGATTCGGGTTGGGTATGAAAAACCGGGCAGCAACCCCCCACCCAAACGCAAAACCGTGGAAGAAGCCCGCGATGAGAGTTTTGACCTCAAATTTGGTGCGCTTTCGGGTCTGTTAAATCGCTTTGGGGCCGAAGGGATTGAAGAAGACAAGCCCGAGGTCAAAAAACAGGCCCTGCAGATTGACATGGAGGTTTTCAGGGCTTCGATCAAGCAGGTCTATGTCCAAATGGCAGCCCAATCCGGAGAGAGCCCTGAGACTGACTGGCTTCGGCCAGAACTGCTTTCGCTGCTGCGTTTGAGCAATAGTCCACAGGTGATCATGGAGTTTATTATTGCCGCGCTCTTTGCCGCCACACCTGAAAATTTCATGACCCAAAGTGATATTGCCTATGTCTACCGTCTATTGACACAAATCGGCATTGATTTGCCCGCTGAAGATGTCGAAGATGCCATTGCTCAGACCTTTCTCTTTGCCGAACGGGTACATCGGCTCTACCAAAAACTGGTGGAAGCCCCACCCCAAATTGTGCCAGAGCAAGTTTTGCGCCAAAAAGAAACCCTGGCCAAACTCTTTATTCACCAAGTGGCCCAGCATTACGAAACCGATCACAAGTCGGTGATTCGCACCTTGGCCGAGCGTTGGACGGCCATTTGTCAGATTCTGGCACAGCATTTACAGGAGATCGAGCGCATCAATCAGCAATTGTCGCTGTTTAAAGATCGCAAAACTGCTTCTTCGACGATTTTGGCCAAATTGCTGCGGGTTGAACGTTTGGCTTTGGCTGAATGGGGCAAATTGACCCGTTTGGCCCAAGATATTTTGGCCTTAAAAAAAGTGACTTTGCTTTTAGAGGAGCACGAAGCTTTGGAAAAGCTGTCAATTTTCCCGCTTCAGCATCTTTTGGCCGAAGAGGCATTGTGGAGCCGCTCCCCTTCCTGGGAAGACATTCAGACCATTTTTGCCGACTTTCATGTCCGTAAAAAAGTGGGCGGGGCCTCTGCGGAATCACCGGCGGCTCCAGCGATTCAATTGGACCTGTCTCCGCTCAATCAGAAAAAAATGGTCACACGGGCCAAAGCGGGAGAGGTCAAGGCCCTGAAAGAAATTGACAGTTACAAACGCAGCCGCACAGCTCAAGTTCTAATCGATTTAGAAAAAATAAACAAAGCTTAAACTCGTTTTCCAAGTCTCGCCGAATTATTTCATTGGGGCAGGGTATAAAGAAACTGGTTTATATTTTTTAAGGAGTTTTGCCCATGCAGGTCGGCCCCTCTCAACCCCTCAACCCCACATTTGTCAATCAACTTCAGCAGATTACCGCAGACGGCAAAATCTCCCGGGACGAACTCAAAGACCTCAAGCAATTGGTCAAAGGCCTGGATGTACCTGAGTCTGAGAAAGTGGCTTTTCTCAAACTCGCCGATAAAATGAAAGACTTTACCAATGTGGGCTTTTTCAATAATGGCGTTCTTGAAAAAAGTGAGATGGCTGAGTTGGAAAAAATGGCGGGTGGTCTCAAAGACTCGCAATTGGTCAATGAACTCTTCAGCCAGTTTAAAGATGCCGCCAACCCCGTTGAAGACAAATCCTTCTTTGGTTCAATTGGTGACTTTTTCAAAAACCTCTTTTCTTGGGTGCCCTCTTCTGAACAGGCCCAAGAATCCGACTGCCAAGTCGATGTGCAAGGCCGTCCCGGTGCCTGTTTTGCGCCCACAGGTGATTTCCAAATGCCCGGCACACCCGGTGCGACAGGTCCCGGCGGTGCCACGGGTGTGGGCAATCCTCCGACGGCCCCTGGCGACACAGGTTCTTATACCTCCCAATGGGCCGAACGCGGCTTGGGGGCAACCCATTTGCGTGAGTCCCAGGCCAATTGTGGCCCGGCTTCGGCTTCGATGATCATGAAACAATTGGGTTTGCCCGCGCCTTCGATGCATGAAATTCGCCAAATGGTCGGCGGGCGTATTTCGACCAGTGGCAACGAAGGGGGGGCCTTTGCTATTGGCACAGAGCAAGTGGCCGCAGCCGTCAAAAAACAGGCCGCAGCCCAAGGCCGGACAGTCACATCCACCACCGAATCTCTGCCTGCAAACAGTCAGCAGGCCCTGGCCCAGATCAAAGCAAAACTCGATAAAGGTGAAAAAGTCGTTTTGCTGACCGGCGGTTTTGGCGGTACTGCAGGCCATTATACCGTGATCAAAGGAGTCAACCCGGATGGCACCTTTATTGTCGATGACCCCGCCCGTGGTCCCAATCAGGTGCGCACGGCGGCCGAATTGCAAAGTGCCATGGACAACCGCCGCGCAGCCGGTAAAGGTATCAGCCAGATCATTTCGTTTGCGGGTTAAAAATCCTGGTTGTAGTTGACCCTCAGTGTGGGCGGTGTGCTTGAACCCATACTTAAGACTGTTTCAAAAGCAGATTCTTTGAGATCTGTTCCATAGAGACGCAGGTTCCCATCCCATTCTTTTCCAGTTGACCGCTCTGAAAGTGAAACGCGG
>CAZRFI010000027.1:16712-19177 GCA_964598905.1 uncultured Candidatus Sericytochromatia bacterium
GGGGGGGCTTCTGCCCCAAATTGATTGATGTTGATCAAATAGCAAAGCCAGCAGAGAATTATCCCTGCTGGCTGAAGACGGATTTTAGAACAGAAGAGCTTATTTTAAACTTGCCCGCAGGGCGTCGCGGATCTCAGTTAACAAAATTTCTTCTTTGCTGGGCTCTGGCGGGGGGGCTGGAGCGGCCGGTTTGGCCTCTTCTTTTTTCTTGAGGGCATTTAACATTCTGATCATCATAAAGACAGCCAAGGCCATCAGGGTGAAGTCAAAAACGGTTTGCAAAAAGGTGCCGAGGTTGATTGTGACAGCCTGAGCGGTAATTTTGCCAGCGGCATCGGTCACGGCCGCTTTGAGCGGAATTTTGATATCCGTAAAATTGACACCACCGGTCAGCAAGCCCAGAGGGGGCATAAAGACATCAGCAACCACCGAATTGGTGATTTTGCCAAAGGCTCCACCAATGATCACGCCGACAGCGAGGTCTATTACATTACCCTTCATGGCAAATTCTTTAAATTCTTGAACAAAACCCATAAATGATAATCTTTCTGTTTCTTTGGTGCTATGTATTGCTATAAATGTATATCGCTGATTAATTTCAATACTATATCAAATGATCTAGCGGTTGATTGGGCCTGGGTATTTCTGCTGGAGCAGCGGGCTGGCTCCTTTGGCCGCAATTACAGAACGATAGGCCTCGACCCCATCTGTGGGAATGCGTGTCAGGCTGGGATCGTTGAGAGCATCGACGCGATAGAGTCCGAAGGCGGAGTCGAAATCACCCCACTCATAATTGTCGGTGATCGACCAATGATAATAGCCGATCACTTTGGCGCCGTCTTGCATCGCCCGCTGCATGTGATAGACATGGTGCACGATATGATCGGCACGTTTCCAGCCATCAGCACGGGGGGTGTTTTGAAAGAGCCCAATGCCGTTTTCGGCAATCACAATCGGTTTGTTAAAGCGGCGGTGATAATCCATCAGCACATTGTAAAGGCCTTCGGGATAAATCGGCATCCGCCAGGTTTCATGGGCATTCATGACCTGTTCCAATTTGGTAAAACGGTAATAATAGTCAAATGCAACATAGTCAAAGCGGCCCAAGAGTGCGACCGTGCCATTGTTGTGGGCTGAGGCCTCGCTGGCATAGTGAGAGGGTTTAAACAATTGTTGGGCATGGATACCGTAGGCGTATTCGCCGCTTTTGAGACCGTCCATGAACCAATCGCTGTCAGCAAAAGCCTCAATTGTACGGGTATTCATGGCCTCGGGAGAAGCGGCGAATGATTTGGGGCTCTTGGCAAAGGGATTGTATTGGAATTGGAAAATATTTGAAGAGACCATGGCCTGGGGATTGATGCCATGAAGGCGATCATAGGCACGGGCATGGGCTTTTAAGACATTCCAACCTGAGCGCAAAAAGCCCAATGGCGAGCGGGTTCCGGGTGGTGTTTTGCCAAAGAGGTGGGCAATCGGCAACCAGATATTGGGCTCGTTGAAGGTGATCCAATAGCGCACGTCGCTGCTGAGGGCACGTGCAATTTTATCGGTATAACGCAGGTAGGCATCAATGCTGTCGGGGTCTTCCCAGCTTCTCAGACCATCGCGATCACTGTCGATATCGAGCCAGTGGGGATAGGTAAAATGCACCAGGGTGACCAATGGCTCCATGCCATGTTTGCGCACAGTTTGTACGATTTTGCGGTAATGGGCGATCTGGGCTTCGTCAAAGACCCCGGGTTGGGGTTCCACCCGGCTCCACTCCACGCTCATACGGAAGGAATTGACGCCCATTTGCTTGGCGAGCAGAATATCTTCTTCATAGCGATTGTAAAAATCCACAGCTTTGCCGCTGCGGTGTTTGGTTTTGCCAGCCTGTTCCCAAAAATACCATTGGCTATTGGTCTCATTGCCTTCGGCCTGATAGCCCGCAGACGAGACGCCCCACATAAATTGATTGGGCGTTTGGCGCACAGCCTGTGCACTCAGACGTGAAACACCTGCCGGAGCCTGGTTCTGAGGCTGAGGCACGACTGTTTGACAAGAAAAGACAAAGAGAGAGGCGGTTATCAGCTGGAAAACCGCAGCAAGACGTTTGGATTTGATCAGATTCATGCTAACCATCACAAAAAAATCGATTTGTTTTAATCATATCTTAAATTCAGAGCAAAGTAAATCTCAAAATTGGCCCCTTTTGAGGCCCAACTGTGATCGCGGTCTATTGTCCAATCCCTCTGTTTTTCCTACAATACCGATTGATCGTATAGAACTGACTGGAATTCTATGAGGAAATAGTATGAAAAAAGTGATGAACCAGCGTTACTCAATCGGATTGTTTTTGGGCTTGAGCTTGATGCTCGGGGCCTGTGACAATACCACCACAAATGGTCCTAAAAATGTGGTCAATCAAACCACAAATACTGCCCCACAGGTGGTGAACAATACCACCATTATTCAACAGG
>CAZRFI010000027.1:19277-24526 GCA_964598905.1 uncultured Candidatus Sericytochromatia bacterium
ACAAAGACCAATACGATTAAAATCACAGGTCCATAAGCACCGAGTTCATCGAGTTTGAACTGCAAAGGCCGGGGTAAAAACCCCCTTAAAATGCCCGCGCCATCCAAAGGGGGAAGGGGCACCAGATTAAACAGCATCAGCAACAAATTTAACGAGGCAGAGAGAAACAGGGGTTCAGCGAAAAAACTTTGGCCCGTGTGCGAACTGAGAATCAGCAAAACAATGCTGATGATAGCCAGAACCAAATTGGCCAAGGGCCCGGCTGCAGCCACAGCGGGCATCTGCCAATTGGGGTTGCGCAAATTGCGGGGATCCACCGGCACCGGTTTGGCCCAGCCAAAACCGACCAGCAGAACCATGATGGCCCCCAAGGGATCCAAATGGGCCAAGGGGTTCAGGGTCAATCGCCCCTCTTTGGCTGCCGTATCGTCGCCAAAGGCATGGGCAGCATAAGCATGAGCAGCCTCATGCATGGTGATCGAAATAATAAATAGGGGAATCAGGATCAACAGATCCAGTGGGTTTGAGCGAAAGATCATACTACCTCTTGTCTTTGCTGGCTCAGGTTTTGAGCCAGGGTCATTTCGTCTTCGCGGCTGTGGGTTTCACCGTCGAGTCGGGCCCGCAGCAATTCGTCTAAAAGGGTCCGCATCTGCGGGCCGGGTTTGAGCCATTGTTTGAGTTCATGGCCTGTTAAAAAGGGCTTGAGCGTGCGCCATTCCAGCCAAAAGCGTTCAATCGCAAGCGCCAACGGGCTCTCTGGATAACGGGCCAGCCAGAGCCAAAGTGTGAGATCGGGGATCTCTTGGAGTGCGGCATAAATGGCACTGGGGGGCATTTTCGGCCAGTCTTTTTGTAAATAAGTCTGGCTTTTTTGTTCAAAGGCCAGCCAGGAACGCAATTGGTGTTGATTCAACTCCAGCTTGGGCAGCAGGGCCGCACGTTTTTCAATTGGAACCGCTTCCAGCAAGAGGCAAAGCGGGGCCGCCCAGGCGTCATGCGCTTCGGCAAACCAGGGCTGCCATTGTTCCAGACGGTTGAGGGCGTCCAGGAGTGTCTCATTCAGTTTCAAGTGGGGATCCAGGCAGCGCAAAACCGCCAGCTCTGACAAACGCAAAAGGCAGGGAATCGGGTCATCAAAACTCAGCACCTTGCGCAGCTCGACCCGAATCCGGGCTGAACAGAATCCATCAAAAAGGCCGCTGTTCATCGTGTTGGCAATCAGCGCAGCTGTTTCGCTTTCAATCTGAAAACTGAGGGCCTGTTCCAATCTGCAGGCCCGCCAAGCGCGGACAGGATCTTCGCGAAATTTATCTGGGTGCAGGGTGCGCAAGTGGCGGTGTTGCAAGTCGTGATAGCCCTCAAAATAATCGATCAATTGACCAAAGTTGTCAGGCAAAAGGGCAATCGCCAAGGCGTTGATACTAAAATCGCGGCGGTCGAGATCTGCGTGTAAATCGCTGAAAGCCACTTCGGGATTGGCGCCCGGATAGGCATAACTTTCCGTTCGAGCGGTCGCGATGTCCAGCTGCAGGCGCTCGTCGAGTTTGAATTTGCCCAATTTGGCGGTACCATACTGTTTGAAAACCTGCAATTGTCCCCCCAGACGTGATTGTAATTCGCGTGCCAAGGCTTCTGCGCGTGCCTCTGTACCGCGGTTTTCGACCACCAGATCGACGTCCCAGTCAAACGCGCGGTGGGGCAAGAGCAAATCGCGGATGCTGCCCCCAATCAGGTAGACTTTGAGATTTAAATGGGCAGCAGCCTGGCCCGTCTGCTGGAGTAAATCCAGAACGGGAGGGGGGAAATAGTTTTGCATCAAACGAAGCAGTTGCATAGGCAAATTGTACCAAAGGAAAAGGGGCCCGGAGGCCCCTTTTGAAATTTTAGGTGAACGTCAGTGAGCCGCGAGGCTTACATCATTCCGCCCATGCCGCCCATTCCGCCCATGCCACCCATGGGGTCTCCGCCACCGGATTTCTTGTCGAGCTTTTCGACGACAAGGGCTTCGGTGGTCAGCAGCATGGCTGCGATACTGGCTGCATTCTGCAGAGCTGCGCGAACAACTTTGGCAGGATCCACAATACCGGCTTGGATCATGTTTTCGAAACGGCGATCCAGGGCGTTGTAGCCAACACCTTGCTCAGCGTTGCGAACTTGCTGAACGATGACAGCGCCTTCTTCACCGGCGTTTTCAGCGATCTGACGCAGAGGAGCTTCGAGTGAACGAATCACGATGTTGAAGCCGACTTTTTCATCAGAGCTGAGTTCTTTTTCGTTGGCCAAAGCAAAGGCTTTGAGGTTGGTAGAGATCTGCAGCAGAGCGGTACCGCCGCCAGCAACAATACCTTCTTCAACAGCGGCTTTGGTGGCAGACAGAGCATCTTCGATGCGCAGTTTGCGGTCTTTCAGTTCGGTTTCGGTAGCAGCACCCACTTGGATGACAGCAACGCCGCCTGAAAGTTTGGCCAAACGCTCTTGCAGTTTTTCACGATCGAATTCGGAGTCGGTGTCTTCTACCTGACGGCGAATCTGAGCGATACGTTTGTCGACGGCTTCTTTGTTGTCGCCACCGGCAACGATGGTGGTTTTGTCTTTGGAGACTTTGATCTGGCGGGCATAACCCAGCATTTCAACGGTCATGTTGTCGAGTTTCAGACCGATGTCTTCGCTGATGACTTGGCCACCGGTCAGGATGGCGATGTCTTCCAGCATGGCTTTGCGGCGATCGCCAAAGCCAGGGGCTTTGACAGCGACACTGTTGAGCACGCCACGGAGTTTGTTGACAATCAGGGTCGCCAGGGCTTCGCCTTCGACGTCTTCAGAGATGATCACCAAAGGACGGCCAGAGCGAGCGACTTTTTCGAGCACGGGCACGAGGTCGGCCACGGCGCTGATCTTGCGGTCGGTCAGCAGGATGTGGGCTTCTTCGTAAACGGCTTCCATTTTGTCGGAGTCGGTCACCATATAAGCGGAGACATAACCTTTGTCGAACTGCATGCCTTCAACCACTTCGAGTTCAGTTGTCAGGCCTTTGGATTCTTCAACGGTGATGACGCCATCTTTGCCAACGGCTTCCATGGCTTCAGCGATCAGGCTGCCCACGGTGGTGTCGTTGCCGGCAGAAATGGTGGCGACTTGGCTGATGGCAATTTTGCCTTCAATCGGTTTGGAGACGTTGCGGATTTCTTCCACGGCGATGGCCACAGCTTTTTCGATTCCGCGTTTGACGAAAATCGGGTTGGCACCAGCAGTGACGTTTTTCAGACCTTCGCGGATCATGGCCTGGGCCAGAACTGCGGAGGTGGTGGTGCCGTCGCCAGCAACATCATTGGTTTTGCTACAAACTTCTTTGACCAGCTGAGCGCCGGTGTTTTCGATCGGATCTTCGAGTTCGATTTCTTTGGCGATGGTGACACCATCGTTGACGATCTGAGGTGCGCCGAATTTCTTTTCGAGAACCACGTTGCGACCACGGGGTCCGAGGGTCACTTTAACGGTATCTGCTACCGCATTGACGCCGCGCTCGAGGGCGTGACGTGCATCTTCACTGTGTACGATCTGTTTAGCCATTGGATTATTTCCTCCTGATTATCTTTCAACGATGGCGAGAATGTCTTTTTCTGAAATGATCAGAAGTTCTTCGCCTTGGGATTTCACTTCGGTTCCGCCGTATTTGGCGAAGATCACGCGATCACCTTCACGCACTTCCATCGAAGAGCGTTTGCCATCTTCCAGCATTTTGCCGGGACCCACAGCCAGCACTTCGGCTTCCTGGGGTTTTTCTTTGGCGGTTTGGGGCAGCAAAATGCCACCGCTGGTTTTATCTTCACCTTCAACTACTTTTACAACCACCCGGTCGCCCAGGGGCTTCAAAAATGTCTTTGCCATGATGTCTAGGACCTCCATAAAATTTGGCATATTCTAAAGTATCTTTTAAAGCTTTTGCGCATAAAAAGCGCTTTGCATCAGTCTACTTAGGATACGATTGTTTGTTGTTCATGTTTAGCACTCACTCACATAGAGTGCTGATACATGTATTCATGATGAACGATCCGATTTGAAGTGTCAAGGGAATTTTCTATCTGAATTTAAAAAAAACTTAGTTTTTTAAATTCCTGAGTTTTGGGACTGTGATTTGTTCTGGGCGATTGTCGGGGGATTGTTGGGGGATTATCGGGTGCTGATTCAACTTGCGCCTTTATCACTCGTGCATCCAGAGCGCCAATTTTGTTCTAAAAAAAATCTGCTCTAAAAAAAAACGGAAGACTTTTTGGAGAAAAGTCTTCCGTTTTTAAAAATAGATTCAGGGTTTAATGGTGTTCTGCGACCACGGCCCCAATATAAGAGGCCGTCAACATCGAGAAGATGAAGGCTTGGATAAAACCGACCAGTACTTCCATGGCGATCATGGGCAAGACCACCACGCCGGTAATAATCAGCGGGGCTGTCAAGAAGAGCAAAATGCCCATCACGATTTCACCACCAATAATATTGCCGAACAAACGGAAGGTCAGGGAGAGTGGGCGGGTAATGTCTTCCATCATATTCAGCGGGAAGAGGAACCACATCGGCTGAAAATAGTGCTTGAAGTGGGCCAGACCCTTTTTGCGGATGCCAAAATACCAATAAGAGGCCACGGAGATGATCGCCAGCGCACCGTTGGTATTGACGTCGTTGGTGGGGGAGGCAATTTCAAAGCCATGGGGCGTGCCCATTAATTCGAGCACACGCCAGGGCAAAAGCCCCATCCAATTACAGCAGAGCACAAATAAGAAGATCGTGCCGATCAAGGGCACATAGCGGAAGGTCTCTTTGCTGACCTGGGCTTTGACAATGCCATGGGCCAGATCAACCAGGGATTCAAAAAAGACTTGTTTCTTGGCGGGTTTTTTGCTGAGTTGGCGGGTGGCTGTAAAAGCCAAAGTAATAATAAAGGCCATCACCAACCAACTGCCCAAAAGGGTGTCGAAGTGTACTTTGACGCCGCCCACTTGCAGATTGAAATGGCCGGGGGGATGGTAGGTTGAGCCGGGGGCGGCATGTTCGCCACCAGCTGCGGCATGGCCGTCACTGCTGTGTTCTGTGCTGTGTTCAGTTACCGAACGCTCTGCCGTGAGTGTGTGCTCAGAGGGGGTGGTATTGCTATGCTCCGTGCTGGAGGTCGCGCTGTGTTCCGTTGTGGAAGCGCTGTTGTGCTCCGTACTGGAGGAGGAGCTGTGTTCCGTGGTGGACGTGCTGCTGTGCTC
>CAZRFI010000028.1:0-24084 GCA_964598905.1 uncultured Candidatus Sericytochromatia bacterium
ATTTTAATTTAATGTAAGTTTACTAAGGGTAATCTTGTTGACAATATGTAAACTAATCTTGGATAATTAAATTATCATCAACGTCACATAAGGAGCCTCCCATGATACTCAAGCAAACATTCAAATCCAGTCTGATAATTGCCTCCAGCTTTTGTCTGCTTTCACTGCCTTTAACAGCTTGCAACGGCCTTTCTTTGGGCCAAATTGGTCAAGTCGGCCAAAGTGATTCAGGCATTTACGGCCTGCCCCTCAAGCTGATTCACGAAGGTGAATGCCAAATGCCCAATTACACCCGTTATGAAGTCAAAGCTGATGGCACCTTCAGCTTTGCAGAAGTGCCCGCCCCAGGCAGCATGGAAACCACCCAGCCCCCTTTTCAGAGCCGCAAGCTCTCAAACACGGAGCAAAACAAACTCAAAACACTGCTCAAAAAACTAGACCTGGCACAATTGGCCAAAGCAGACACCGTCGTGCCCGAGGGCTCCCCTCAGACTGCTGATTGCCGCACAATCGAAGTCGCTGAATTACCTGTCAATGGCAAAGCCACCCGCTTCGACAGCAATGGCCGCAAGCTGATTCATACCCAAGCCTATACCGCAGCCATGAAAGAATTGCGGGAATTCCTCGACAATCTCAAGAACAACCCCACTCCGGATCCGAGTCCCTCTGCCAGCCCTTCGGCTCTGCCCAATGCAAATGCCGCTCTGCCCCTGAAAGTGACTGGCAACGGCGAGTGTGATATGGGCGAACAACTTTTATACGAAGTCTTGCCCGCGGGAATCTTCCGCTTTCAGGCCGATCCCAATGCTCCCGTCGTTCCAGGTGGGCCCCAAACAGGCTTGCAAACCCGGCAATTGACCAGCCAAGAGTTGGGTGAATTGGCAAATTTGATTGCTGAACTCAACCTCGAAAAACTGAGGGCAGAATCCAAACCCGTACCCGATGATGCCCCCCAAACCCTGGAATGCCGCACTGTCAAAAACTTCACTTTGATGGTTCAGAATCAAGCCAAAACCTATGATCTCAACGGGCGTAAGTTTGTCCACACAGAGGCCTATCGCAATGCCCTGATCAAGTTAGACAGCCATTTAAAGGCCTTGGCCGATCGCCATCAGAATGTGGGGAAACAGCTTTATACCCTGCCCCTCAAAGTCAGTGTTGAAGGGGAATGTGGCTTGGAGAGTTATACCCGCTATGAGCTCAAAGCCAACGGTTCTTTTACCTGGGCCTTGGAAAATGCCCAAACCCTGGTGGCGGGTCCGCCCCCGGTTCAGAGCCGAACCTTGAGCAATGGCGAAATCGAGACGGTACAAAAATGGCTCAACAGCACAGCTTTGCAAGGGCTTTTCCTGCAATTGGAAGCAATTCCCGCAGACGCCCCCCAGACCAAAGAGTGCCGCAGCGTAGAAAAGCTGGAAGTGACAGTAAATGGCCAAAACTACCTGCTCGAAGGGCGTGGAACCCGCAAATACCGCATCTCTGATGCCTATTCTAAGGCTTTGGGGGAACTTCAGAGCCTCTTAGAGCGTCTAGCAAAATAATCCACTTGATTTCAGAAAGGAGCAGTATATATGAACGGATGGGAATTTGTTTTGGTTGTCATGATTCTGGGTGTGCTGCTCTTGCCTGATTTTCACTGAAACTGACTGAAAATTAGTCGGCAACCAGCTCCAAAACCTCTAGCTCCTCGGACATCTGTCCGGGGAGCTTTTGCCATCCACGGATGAGCACGGGTTTGCCTTCCAAGAGCTGGGGATAACCCGGCTGCAATTCGGACAGGGTGGGCAAAAGCTTAAAACGGGTTGTCTCTGTTTTTAAGACCCAAGCGCCATCACCCGCCCTCTCCAAAATACCTGTGTAGTGCCGAGCCCGGTATTGAGCGGGATCTTTGCCCGAGGCCCGCAGACAGGCGGCCAAAGCCAGATCGGCCTGGACAAAGGGCACAGTGACACCTGCTTTGCCCAAGATCTGGCTACCATCGAGGTTTTTGCCATTGTTTAAGAGCAAATCAATTAACTCACGGGCGGTTAAATCTGGGCAACGGGAGCGCAACAAGGCCATCACACCCGCCATAAAAGGCGCAGATGCGCTGGTGCCACTCATTTGATTCGGCAAAACCCCAGTGGGATCTGATCCTGCAATATCCAACGCCACAGAGGGAGCCCAGATCAGCCCCGCGCCATAATTTGAACCACGCGAATTGTAGCCGGTGAGGATATCTGGGTTAAACCAAACCTGCAAGGTTTTGCCATCTTTAAATTCAACCCCACCTACGCCCAAGACATTGGCCTGGGTAGCAGCCAAATTGATCGGAAACCATTCCCGCGGGCCGCCGGTGATCGGCTCGCCATAATTATGCGCAGGAATGACCAAAGGCAGATGGGTTTCTTTGCCCAATTCTTGAATCACGGCCTTGAGCACAAGATACTCTGAATATTCCGCCAGTTTTTCCCAGCCAGGGTACATCGGCCAGGCAAAATTCATGCCGATCACATTCGGCTTTTTGGCCGCTGCGGCTTTTAAGGCACGGGCAGCTTCCCAGACACTGCCTGCCACATAGGGCAAAACCTGGGCATTGGGCGCCACACCCACACTGGGCAAGCCATTGTGCCGTTCGGCAAAGCCCACCATGATCGAGGCTGCCCCGTGATCTCCCACGGGCAATTCGATATTTTCAGGGTCTTTGCCATTCCAGGCCAGGGTTTGGTTATTGTCCCCGGTTAAAATTAAGCGGCGCTCCACTTCGGGGTGGTGGCGTTTAAAACCCACATCCAGCCAGGCCACGCGCACAGCTGTGCCAATCGAGAATTCCCAGGCTCGTTCCACACCTGTTTCGCGCCGCCACCAGCCAGGTTCTGAGCCCGCCAAACCTGTCTGCAAATCGTTAAATGACGGGGTATCTTGGGAAGTTTGGGGCAGGATTTGGGGCAATTCAGCCAGGGGGTTGAGCTGGATCTGTCCGGGCTGAAATCCCGCTTCGCGGCGAATATCTTCGGCGAGCAAAAGAGTTTTCCATTGGGTTTGAGACAGTTCTTGCTGCAAAGCTTGCAATTCTCGCGCTTGCCAGGCCTCAGGCAATGCACTGTAGAGGCTTTCGGGCAGAGCCGATACAGAAAACTGCAACAAGACCCAGTCCTGATGGCCAATGCGCATCTGATCACGGACCTCGCCCTGCCAACGCTGTTTGAGCAAGGCCAATTGGCGTTCACTCGGCTGCCTAAACATCAGTTGAAAGGGCTCAATTTGCAAACCGGCGGGGCCCGTTGTGGCTCTTTCTGCAAAAGGTTGGGGAGATTGTTGAGAAGGTAGATAGGGCAAGGACTGACAGGCGCTCAAACAGAGGAGAAATATCGCCCCCCATATTTTGACATTTTTCATGGTTCCATGACCCGAATCCGGTTATTGCCCGTATCTGCGACCAGTAATTGCCCCTGCGGGCCCAGGGCCACTCCTTTGGGTTGACTAAAATGGGCGACCTGGCCGCGCCCATCGGCAAAACCTGAACCAAAATTGAGGTATTTGCCGTTGCCTGCCAAGCTCTGCAAGCGCGAAGTCAGGGGATCCCATTTGCGAATGCGGTGGTTCCAACTGTCGGCGATAAAGACCTCTCCAGCTGTGTTGATGGCCAGCCCTTCGGGCACATAGAGACTGTTTTGCTGATCTTTGGGGGGGTCAAAATCTGCCTGCCCAGGTACTTTCTCTCCTACTGCGGTTGAGACTTGGCCCTGGGCTGTGATTTTGCGAATGCGGTGATTCCAACTGTCGGCCACCCAGAGGCTGCCGTCGGGGTGCAAGGCGACCCCTGAGGGTTTATTAAAGCGGGCAGCGCTGCCCAAGGCATCTAACCAACCAGCCTCGCCATTGCCCGCCAAGGTGGTGACACTGCCATCGCTGGCGATTTTACGAATCGCGTGATTGCCCTGATCGGCAACATAAACGCTGTTGTCGGGGCCCACGGCCAAACCAAACGGCAGATAAAATTGAGCGGATTTGCCTTTGCCATCTTTAAAACCGACCTGACCACTGCCTGCCAGCACCGAAATTTTGCCTTCAGGCGAGATTTTATGAATACGGTGTCGGCCCGAACCTGAGACATAAATGCTGCCATCGGGGCCTTGGGCCAAGCCTGCAGGCAAAACCAGAGGCTCACCGTGGGTCTCTGAAGGCTCAAACCAGGGAGTGGCAATACCCTCTGCCGAGATCTTAAATAGCCGATTGTGCAGATAATCGCTGACAACATAGCTCTGCGTCCGTGAATCGTAGAGCACACCATGCGGCAAACTCAGATCCTCACCTGTCCGGCGTTCGCCAAAACCCTGGGTGCCACTGCGGGCCAAGGTACTGACCTGGTAACGCCCCTGGGCATTGGGAGTCAATTTACAAATGCGGTTATTGCGGGTGTCGGCCAGATACAATTCACCCGCTGGCCCCTGTGCCAAGCTGCCCGGAAAGGCAAATCGAGCCTCTTCGGGTTTGCCGTCTTTTTGACCCGCGTCAGGCCCGCCAGCAATCACTTCCAAGGCTGCACCGGGTACCCAGTGTAAGACCCTGTGCAAATAGGGATCGCTGAGAAAATAGCCATTTTTTCCGTCTGAGATCAGGCTGCGCACGCGCAACAATTGGCTGTCATGGCGGCGCAAGAGGGTGCGCGATGCGTTTTGTTCCAAGCGCCAAAGGCCCTGTAGATCGGCATAGAGCAAACGGCCAGAGCTGTCTGGAGCCAGGGCTTCCGGCAAGAGAGTGGGGGCCGTTTGGATTACCTGTTTTAGCTGATTTGCCTGTACTGCCAGTGAAAAAATTCGCCCACTGGCACTGTCGGCCACATACAGGCTTTTGTCTGGGCCGGCCAAAACCGAAAAGGGGGTTTTAAAATCAATTTGACGGCTGAGCGCAACGGTCTTGACCTCACCACTGGCAGAGATCTGGCGTAAGACATGATTGCCACTGTCGGCCAGGTAGAGTTGCCCATCGCTACTCAGGGAAAGTCCTGCAGGGTTGCGAAAGCGGGCCTTGTCTCCCGTTCCATCTTGGTCCCCGGCCTCACCGTTGCCAGCATGTTCTTGTACCACGCCTGTGGGAGTAATGCGCAAAATCCGGTGATTCTCGCGATCGCTGACATAGACCATTCCCTCAGGGGAGACAGCAAGCCCTTCGGGTTGCCAGCCTTTGCGAGGCGTGTCTGCTGTCGGGGAAGATTTCGCCAATTTGAGGAATTGACCGTTGACAACCGTTCGCACTTGCCAATTGCTTTGGGGTTCAGCACTGCAACTTGCCAAAAGCAGCAGACAAAGCAACATTGGCGGGGTTTTCATATTTAGATATTCAGACGTCGTTTGCGGGCCTGAGCAATGATCCAAGGACTGTCGCGACTAACGGGATTGCGCGAGAAATCGCCATAAAGGGCCTCTAAGGCAAAACCATTGCTTGCCAGGATGCGTTCCAATTCTGGGGGAAAGGTATAGCGTAAATTGAGCACAATTTGTTTGCGCGAGATCCGATCATCTTCGCCGATAATATCCAAAAGCAGCGTGAATTGCATGATCTGCAAATGTTGGTGGTAGTGGTAAACATAGCTGCCATCCACCCATTGATTGGTTTCGGGATTAAATTCCCGGCCCCGGTGGTAGAGCACATCGGGATCGTGTTCATGGAATCGCACATTGGTGGTCTGCAAGAGGAGAATGCCGTCGTCTTCAAGATGGTTATACATGCTCTTTAAGGCCTGATCTTGATCCTGATTGGTGAGCAAGTGCTGAAAGGTGTTGCAGCCAAACAGACCGACTTTAAATTTGCGCCCGAGTTGAAACGAGCGCATATCACCAAAGCTAATCGCAGCACGTGCACGCACATCGGGGGCTTCGGCTGCAAATTTTTTGCGGGCCCGCTCAAGCATTTCTTGAGAGGTATCAAAACCAGCGGTGTCATAACCTTCACGGGCAAAAGCCAACAAGAGACGACCCGTGCCACAGCCGGCATCCAAGACGGGACCGCCATACTCTCTCAGGCTTTCGAGGTAAAACTCGACATCGTCCATCTCATTTTGCAGATCGTACCAGGGGGCGTAAATATCATAAGTAAACATGGCTAAAGCAAACTGGTGATGCGTGCCCGAAGACGGTACATGGCTTCTTGAACCTCGTCTTCGCTTTTCATCAAAGGCGCAATCCGGTCCATCAATTTATCTGCCACAGACAATAATTGATTAAAACCAAATTTCTGAAAGCGATCAAAGCCCAATTCAGCCAGGGATTCTTCCAGCATTTGATGGCTGGATTCAATCCCCACAAACTCCATCACAATACTCTCCAGAGAATCGATCGGCGTGAGGCTGACCGTGGTTCGCAAATCTTCACCGGCGACCCCCACCAAAAAGGCCTTGTGTTTGACCATCTCGCTCATAAATTGCAGGGCATCCCACTGATTAAACGGGCACATTTCAAAGAAGCGTGCCACTGTAAACGAGCGCGGCAATTGTTTGGTAAAATCAGGTAAACGTCCTTCGGACGCCATTTGTAGGGCTTTGTCAGAAAAACGCAACCCGCTGGTTAGATTGGGCAATTTTTCACGCAATTTGGCAAATTCATCCATATAACGGGCGCTTTCCATCAACACCGCATCGAGAGATACGTTGATATTCGGAATGGGCAATTCTGCAGACGTCAGTCCAGTCATCTGAAAATGCCCCGAAGCCCACCAACCAATCAGACGATATAGAGCGTCTACACCCAATAAATGGTTCAATCGACCATGAGTAATCGTGCCCCTGTCAAAATAGACAAAGGCCTCTTGGGCCACTTCTTTGACTTCCACGCGAAAGAGACAGTTCTTTTGCTCCAGCTTAATAAACTGCAATAAATTAAACAAAGAAATTGAGGCCAATTCGCCTTCAAGCAAAACTGTCATAGTTTAATGACCCAACACGCAAACATCCACAAAAGTGGGCGAAACGGAGATCATGGTTGAACTAATTTCATCTTAGCTAGGTTTAACATGCCCATGTATAAAATACCCATGGTCTCATTGTTACATGCAAATAACCTGAAAAAAAGTACGGATTTACTTTTTGTATCACAACTTGGCCACTCTTTCTTGTAAAGTTTGCACTTGAAATTGCAAATTGGCCAATTGGGCCTCGACTTCAGCCACCACATCTTGGGGGGCACGGCTGCGGAAATTGGGGTTTTCCAGCCGCGCTTGTAAGCCCTTCATTTCTTTTTCGAGTTTGAGAATTTCTTTGTTTAAGCGCTCCCGCTCTTTGTCGAGGTCAATTAAGCCCGCCAAAGGCAAAATCACCTGGATGCCCAAACTGACGCCATGGGCAGCTTGGTCGAGCTCTGCCTGTTGCGCTTGCACGTTCACCCCCGAGACCTTGCCCATGCGGCCGATCATGCCCAGATTTTGGCTGAGCAAATCACGGCTGGACTCAGAATCGCTGACCAGAAAGACGGTCTCAGCCTCTTTATTGGCGGGCACCCCCACCTCCATGCGCAGATTGCGAATCACGCGAATGGTCTCCATGAGCAGACCAATTTCACTTTCTGCCTGAGGATCGGCAGCAGGCAGGCTATCTACGCTGGGCCAGGGAGCGACAATCAGGTGTTCGCCTTGCATTTGGGGGCAAATCGGTTTGAGGCCTTCGCTCCAAAGCTCTTCACTGACAAAGGGCATAAACGGATGCGCCATGCGCAGGAAATGGTCGAGACAAAGCACAAGAATGGCCTGCACCTGTTTGCGATCGTCTCCCTGTAGGCGGGGTTTGCAGATTTCGAGGTACCAATCGCAAAATTCAGTCCAAACGAAGCCATAAAGGTCTTTGGTGGCTTGAGTCAAATTGTGGTTGCCGAGACAATCCGTGACTGAAGCCAAGGTGCTGCGCAAACGACTGAGAATCCAGCGGTCGGCCAGTTCCAAACGGTTGAGATCGAGACTGTAATCGGGATCAAAATCTTCCAGATTCATCAAGGCGAATCTGCAGGCGTTCCAGATTTTGGTAACAAAATGCTGGCCATTTTCGAGTTTTTCATCGCTAAAACGCACGTCTTGTCCACTCATGGCCGCTTCAGCGAGCCAGAAGCGACAGGCGTCAGCGCCATATTTGTCGAGCATTTCCAGGGGATTTAATCCCGTGCCTTTGGATTTGCTCATGCGTTTGCCGTCTTTGGTCAAGATCGTGGCATGCACCAGCACATCTTGGAAGGGAATTTCTCCCAAAAAGTGCAGAGAGCTAAAAATCATGCGGGCCACCCAGAGATAGAGGATTTCACGGGCGGTTGAGAGCACTGCTGTGGGGTGAAATTGTTTTAATTCGGGCGTTTCGTCTGGCCAGCCCAGGGTGGCAAAGGTCCAGAGCGCCGAACTAAACCAGGTGTCGAGCACGTCTTCATCGCGGGTCCAGCCCTTGGCGCTGAGGTCTTGATCCGTGGGGTCATCCATGCCAACATAGGCAATTTGACCTTCGGCATCATACCAAACGGGAATCTGGTGACCCCACCAAAGCTGGCGAGAAATACACCAATCGCGGATATTTTCGAGCCACTCAACCGTGATTCGCGACCAGCGGTCGGGGGTATAACGCACCCTGCCAGACTGAATCGCTTCAATTGCGGGGGCAGCCAGGGGTTTCATGTTTACCCACCACTGCACCAGAGGCAGGGGTTCGATAATTGCGCCACTGCGCTCGGAGCGGCTGGGCATATATACATGGGCCTCGACTTTTTCGAGCCGACCTGCCTCTTCGAGATCTGCAACTACCGCTTTGCGGGCCTCTTCACGGGTCAGGCCTTGGTATTTTTCTGGCGCGTTTTCATTCATACAGGCGTCTTGGCCAATGACTTGTAAAAGGCCCAAATTATGGCGCTGCCCGCATTCCCAATCATTAAAATCGTGAGCGGGGGTGATTTTGACCGCACCCGAGCCAAACTCACGCTCGACCATTTCGTCAGCCAGAATTGGGATCTGGCGCTGAGTGAGAGGCAGATTTAAGCTCTGTCCAAGCAAGGCAGTATAGCGGTCATCTTTGGGATTGACGGCCACAGCCAAATCACCCAGCAGGGTTTCTGGGCGGGTGGTAGCCACCACCACATATTGGCTGGGATCTTGGCTGAGTGGGTAGCGAATATGGTAAAGTTGGCCGTTTTCTTCTTTTTGCTCGATTTCGAGATCACTGAGTACAGTTTGGCCGACGGGATCCCAATTGACCAAGCGCTCGCCCCGGTAGATCAGCCCCTTTTGGTACCATTCCACAAAGACCTTGCGAATCGCCCGGGAATAGTCAGCGTCCATCGTAAAGCGGGCCCTGTCAAAATCGCCAGAGGCGCCCAGCCGCCGCATTTGGTTGATAATCGCGTTGCCATTTTCCTCTTTCCAGGCCCAAACATGTTTGAGAAATTCTTCGCGGCCCAGATCGTGGCGGGTTTTGTTTAATTCTTTTTTGAGCTTGCGTTCGACCATGATTTGTGTGGCAATGCCAGCATGGTCTGTGCCGAGCATCCAGAGGGTGTTATAACCCATCATGCGGCGGCTGCGAATTAAGACGTCTTGCAAGGTGGCATTGCAGGCATGGCCCATGTGCAAAACGCCTGTCACATTGGGGGGCGGAAAGGCTATCGTATAGGGTTTTTGTTCTGGATTGACCTCGGGATGGAAATAGCCTTTTTCATCCCAAATCTGGTTCCATTTGGCTTCCACCGCGGCAAAGTCAAAGCGGGTGGGCAGATTTAATCGTGTCATAGGGCCTCGTTGCGTGAGTGAGTTTCAAGAAAAGTAGTATACCATTCGCTCACAGCCAATGAGGGGTGCTATTTGACCAAGCGCAGGCAAAGAGGATAGCGGTAGAACTCGCCTTCATTGGCTTTTAAGGTGGCCTGAATCATGGTTACCAGCCCGAAGATCAAAAGCACAGGCAGGATCAAAAAGCCAATCAGGACCAGACAGAGAATCCCTGCCCCAATGCAATAGAGGGTCATGGAAATCTGAAAATTGAGCGACTCTTTGGCTTGCTCGCGAATATAGGGGGAGTCTGTTTTGATCAGCAAAATCGCCAGCGGAATCAGCAATTGGCCAAAACCGATCAAATAGCCAAACAAAGGGGCCAAGTGGGCAATGGCGCTAAAGGTCTTTTCTTCTTTGGTAATTTCCATGGTGGCCCTGCTTTCGCAAATATTGGATCCAAGTTATAACAATCTACAGCAATCAGAATGCGCGAAAATCAGAATGCGCTAAAATGAGCTGGATTTTAGACTTGAGGATAGGGGATCCTCAGGGCTTTGTCAAGCGCTTAGCACGATACATCTGGGTTTTAAGCGCCTTGAGAGGGTAAAAGTCCTCGCGCCAATAGATGCCCTTTTGCGATTGGGTTTTGAGCGCAGAATGCCAAAAGGTGCCCAAATTGAGTAAAGCCCCCAGCGGGGCAGCCAGCCCAATCCAGGGATTTTTACAGAATTCATGTCCTTTGAAAAAATAGAGGCCATGTAAAAGCAACAGGGCCATTGCATAGCCACTGCTGCGCAGGTCTGGCCAAATCAAAAGGGCCAGATAGGGAAACAGATAAAACAGCCCCACTGTGGCTGTAAATAGCAACAAAAGTGACCAAGAATAGCGAATCCCAGCAAAGGCATTTTTTTCCAAACCTTTAAACAGACCTTTGACGCCCTGATGCCAGCGCAATTGGACCCGCTGCCGGGCAAAGAGAGCACTAATTTTGTATCCTTCGCGTTTGAGCAAACGCCCCAATTGCACGTCATCGATCACTTCCAAGGCCAAAGTTTGGTGACCGCCACAGGCCAGATAACTCTTCCGTTTGAAAAGGCCAAAGGCACCGATGCCCGTATAACTGAATTTGCGCCGGGGGTTTTCAAGTCCTGAGAGATCGTAAACCGAAAAAAACATGATGCCAAAATGACAGATAAACAGGTTTTCCCAATAGCCACCGGGGAGAAAGTCAGGAAACAAACTGAGTTGATCTACGTTGCGCCCTTTAGCAAAACGCACAGCCAACTTCAGACAGTCAGGTGCGAGAAAAATATCGCCATCCATAAACAATATCCACTCACCTGTTGCGGATTGAACGCCTTGCCAGAGGGCATGGGTTTTGCCCAGCCAATCTGCCGGTTTATCCGTAAGGGTGACGACCTTCAAGCGTTCATCTCGTTTTGCCCAGGATGCCATCAGCTCCCCAGTGGCATCTTGAGAGCGATCATTGACTGCAATGATCTCCAAATGGGGGTAGTCCTGGGCCAGGAGTTTTTCCAGACAAGCAGAAATGGCCTGGGCCTCATTGCGGGCGGGCACAACAATCGAAACCTTTGGCCAGATCTCAGGCTCTGGATATCCCAAGGCCGCTGGTTCCAACTCAAAGCCAGGCTGAAAGAGACGCCAAATCAAGCCCAACCAGAAGGCACAAATGAGCCAACCCACTACCAAGCACAGATCCATCAGCAGATTCCTTTTTCGTTCAACTGGGTAGGTGTTGCAAAACCCGGTGACTTCAGTCTGCCATTGTCTCAGCACAATCGCAATACAGGTCTGAAGAGCAAGAACAGGCTTGGCGATCTGGAGCAATTGGAGTTAGTATGCAACAGTGTTGGGTGGTCTGAAAAAGGAGACATAAATGCGTTTAAAATTGGGCTTGCTTCTCGTTTGTGTGCTGCTCTCCGGCTGTCCCCCAACCGAAGAGAACACCCAGGCCACTTCTTCACCTGGGTCGACGGGATCAACCGCGACGGCAACTGAAAGTGCAGGCCCAATACCTTCGGCCAAACCCACCAAACTCAAAGCCTCTGGGACTTCAGATCCCATTGCCGAAGTCGGCGTTTTTCAAGGTCTGTTTATGGCCGGAGAGGGCCTGCAATTGTTTAAAGCCTGTGGCAGCAAAGAGGAAATCTGGGTTGAAGATCCCCGCGGCGAATTGCTCAAGCGCCACGCTGCTCTCAAAGGTCTGATCGATCTTGAACCGGTCTATGTTGAACTCACAGGTTCCGTGGCCCCCTTAACCTCCGGAGAGGGATTTGCCTCTGGCTATCGCAAATCCCTGAGCGTGAAAGCGGTCAAAGTCGTACAGACATGGCTAAATACCGGCACCTGTTTTAAAAGTGATTTTGTCGCATTTGGCCACAGCCCCGAATGGACCTTGCGGGTTTTGACCAAAAATGCGGTCTATTTTAAATCTTTGGAAGGGGAGTTTCCGATTGTCGAAAGCCTGATCTGGCAAGCCCCAGAACAGAACGGGAACCAATCCAAATACACCTTTCGTTACCGCTCCCCCGAAACAGAGGCCATGCAGGTCACCTTTAGCAAAGAGCCCTGCCAAGATGGGGCCCAAAATTATGCCTATAAAACAACCATTGCGTTCAGGGGTAGCACTTATGAAGGCTGCGGCCAAGCCCCCTAAGCGTGAGCTTTTGGGCTGAGCGTCGCCAGAGAATCCGCTTCCATAATTCGGAAGAGTGTCAAGATCCCGCCAAGCCAAAGTGTTTGATTCCCATTTGGATCTCAACCAGGTTTAAGGGGACTTTTTCCAGCCAAAAATGCATAAGTTCAGTTTGTTTTCCCGCATTTTTGCTGCTGTTCAGGGCTTGCATCAGCGCATCTATCTCTGCAGGGGTGTAATACACTTCTTGCTTGCGCAGCAACGCTTCGGCATTGAGCAACGGGTAGAGCCATTCCCGGTATTGCTTTAAACCCGGTCCATAGCCCCTGAAAATGGCCTGCAGATCTGTGCGATGTTCATAGCTGCGTAAGCTTTCGTAGAGACGCAATTGATTGAGCACACAGAGGACATTTTGTACCCTGTTCACCCCAGCGCTTTGGCCCAGGTGATAATCGCGCGTGTGGGCCAATTCGTGGGCCAAAACGGCTTTCAGCGCCAAAGGGGGAAGAGAAAGCTGCCAGATGCGCGGATTGACTTCAATCCGATAAATGGGCTGCTCAGAAAACAAACTATGCAGCTCAAAATTGCTTTGGAAAAAACTGTCGCTTTCAGAAAAACGACCCATGCTGAGAGAGATGTCTTTGAGCTCCGGGTAAGCTTCGGCGATGATTTCTCTGAGCAAAGGCAAGAGGTCTGCCTCTGTCGCGACCCCAGTTTGACTCATAGCTGAAGAGGGCATCCACAGCCCCACGATCAGACTCAAAAGCAAGTGTGTGCCGATCCGAAAAAAACGGAGTTTATTTATCTTGACCATTATTTATCCTTGTCTTTGATTTAATTTAATATTTCTCTTGCAAGTTTGCAATCCCAAACAGGGATAAGACTTGTATCAAAAGCCTGAAGATCAGGCCCTGGAGAGTAGAGAGTATGCGTTCATCCATTTGGCCCCGATTCAGTTCAGTTATTTTGGCAAGCAGTTTGATTTTGAGTGCCTGTGGCACAGGTTCAGAAGAATTGCCCAGCGCCCCCCTGATCAATTCTGCAGCTTTAGCCCCTGCCAACAATGCTCAAACCGAGCAAATTTTGGCAAGTTTGCCCAAAATTATGGCAGGCATCGACGATATCAAGGCCCGGATTGTGGCCCTGGAAGTTCAGCCAGTAGCAACAACCACCTCACCCACGGCACCTGCGGTCACTCATGCTACTACCGCCACCAAACCGACCGCCACCCCTCCGCGCACACCCAGCAAGCCTTCGACGTCAACCGCTCCTGTCAAAACCCCCGCCAAGCCAGCGGCCCCGAGTGCAGCTGAAAAAGGCCAAGCTGAGTTGATGAAGGTTCTGAGTACCTTTACCTCTGCGGGTGCGGTTCAATGTACGATTGAAAAAATCGAAAAACACCTGCAAAATGGCAGCACCGTTACCAACAAACTTAAGCTCTCCACCCGCCAACCCAATACAGTCAAAATTGAAGTTTTGCAATCGAGCAAAAGCCCCCCCGGCACCAAAATTCTCTATACCTCTGGAGTGGGTAGTAAAGTCAAGGTCCGTCCCCAAGGGGCCCTGAGTTTTGTCGTCACCGATCTCGACAAAAATGACGAACGCCTGATTTCTGTGAATAAATTCCCACTGGATGATACCGATTTCTTTGGGGCCACCAAACGCCTGTCGTCTGGCTACAAAGCCACTTTGCTGGGCACCGCCACCGTGGCTGGCGCTAAAGTGAATATTCTCAAGGTTGTGCCCAATGGCACCCACAGCTTAAATGCCCAAATTGCCTATGAACATATTGGCTATGATCCCCAGACCTATGCCATTCGCATGATGGAGATGTATGATAAAAGTGGTGGCAAAGAGCCCTTTTTTAGAATTGTCCTGCCCAGCATCGAATACCTCGATTCTTTGCCAGAAAGCACCTTCAAGCTTTAGAATATAAGCAGTTACAAATTTTTCTCAAAATTTGAAGCAAGCTTCTCTCGCCTTAAACTATAATTAACTTAAGATAACCTATTATTAATAATTCTGGGGAGTAAAAGACGAAGTCATGATGACCCTTCGCCCTGTACTGTTCCGCATTTTGACAGCATCTATGCTCTCAGCCTCGGTGCTTTTACCGGGTTGCGGCAGCAAAGAAGATCCCACAGACCTTTCTCCTTCATTGCAAACATCGTCCACGATCGATGCCACAACACAAAAACTTCTAGATACCCTGCCCAAAATCATGGAAGGGCTTGAAGATATCAAAACCAAGATCGATGCCTTGGAATTGCGTTCCGTCGACGACGATCTGCCTGTGCCGACGACCCCTACCAGACCCAGTACGACCACTTCCACCAAGCCAAGTACCTCCACAACCACCAAACCCAGTACTACCACAACAACCACCAAACCCAGTACTACCAAGCCTGCAACCACAACGCCACCTAAGCTAACCGCCAAAGAGCGCGGTGCCCAAGAGCTAAAAAAACTGCTCGAGAAAGTTAAAACAGCCCCTTTTATTCAGGCCTCGGTTGAAAAAATCGAGAAAAACCTCAAGACAGGCAAAGTCACCACCAATAAGTTGACCATGTATACCAAACAACCCAACATGGTCAAAATTGAAGTTTCTTTCTCCTCTTCAGGTGCTTCAGGTGCCAAGGTGCTGTACAACTCAGGCGTGGGCAGCAAAATTAAAATCCGCCCCGGTGGCAATTTGAGTTTTGTGACCACTGAATTGGATAAAAAAGATGAGCGCGTGGTGTCCAATAATGGTTATCCCCTGGATGACACCGATTTCTTCGGTGTGGTTCGCCGCATGTCGTCTGGTTATGATGCCGAGCTGATTGGGGCAACCACCTTAAACGGCAAAAAGATTCAGATTCTCAAATTGACCACATCTGGCACCAATACCATGGACAGCCGCGTGACCCATGAACATATTGGCTATGATCCACAGACTTTTGGGATTGTGCTCTGGGAAATGTACAACGAGGCTGGTAGCAAAGAACCGTTCTTCCGCCTGACCTTGCCGACGTTGGAATTCCCCGCCAGTATTGAAGAGTCCAGATTTAAAGTCTAAAACAGCGACCCCTTTGGCGGCCCGGAAGTGATTCCGGGCCGTTTGCTTTGGGTCTGGATGCTCTGAATGAAGGCTCAAATCCTGCGTCCCCCCGCAGCCAAATGGGCCTCAATCAGAGCTTTTTCAAAGCTTTCCAAGGCCGGTGGGTAGCGGTAGATGCGGTGGTTTTGGCGCAATATTCGCTGGCTCACGGTGGCCCGCAAATCGGGATCTGTGGCCCAATTTTGGGCCTTTTTGAGATAATCAGCCCGGTCGCTGGCGATCAGGTCCCCCAGGCCCATTTGTTGATAAAACATCGCAGCAAAACGACCCCGGGCAAATTCTGGGGCCAGGGCGACGACCGGAATGCCACAGGCAAAGGCCGAAAACAGGGTTGTGCCACTGCCAAAGGGAAAGGTTTCCAAATAGACCTCAGCATTGAGCAGCAATTGCATAAAATCATCTGGGTTGAGCCAAGGCAAGAACCACATGCGCTCGGCCAAATTGCCGAGGCTGTTTTGAAAGCGGGCTTTGATCGCTGTATCCAAACCACTTTGGGGCCGATCCAGGAGCAGAATCAAGCCCTGGGGATCTCGGTCCAGAATCTTCGCAAAGAGGGCATCCATGGCCGGGTGCAGTTTAAACAAACTGACAGGGCAGAGATAGAGGTTTTGTTTGGCAGATAAGCCCCATTTGGCGCGAATATTTTGCTGAGGCGGAAGAAGGGGCTGGGTCACGTAGGTCGGCAAGATCTCTGGCCGCAGCAGTTTTTCGCGATAGTGGCTTTGGCCCTCGGGGCTGTCGAGCCCAATGCTGCTGATAAATCCATCGATCTGGGCCGAACCCGAGGTGACCGGATGGCCGGGAAAAACCCATTGTAGAGGAGCCAATCGATATTGACCCAAGAGCCAGGTGGGCAAATGGGGCCCCAAATCGGTATAGAGCAAAATATCTGGTTGCCATTGGAGAATAACCTGCATTTGCGCTGACAGAGAAGCGGGCAAATCACACCAATGATCTGCTCTTTGGCGCAATCTTGCCGTGGTTGCGTCAGTCAGCAGAGGTGAAAGTGAAAACAAGCCCAGCTCAAAGCGGCCCGGCTGCAAATTTTCAATCAGGCCCCCAAAACACTGCATCAGTGAGTGCGTGTGAAAATAATGTGAGACACAGGCCACTTTTAAGCGTCCACTGCTTGCTGGCGGGGGCAATCCGGGTTGTGGGGGCAAAAAACGGGTGTAAATATCGCTGAGCATACTCAGGGCGCGACAATCGTTATAGCCCTGATAGGGCAAATAAAAAGGCAGAGAACCCACTTCGGCCACAGGATCAACAATTTGCAGGGGTTTTTGCTCGGCATAGAGAACCTCTAAGGCGGCATCCCAATTCCGACGTGTCTGTTCCAATTCACTTTGGCATTGATAAATCGGGGGCAAAAGCGAAAGTTGGGCCAATTTAAAACCGTCATGGGGGTAAAATTGACGGCCCCTTTGCAATGAGCGCTCAGCCTGTTTCAGCTCACCCGCTTCACTTTGCACATGGGCCAATTGAAGGCAAATCCTGGCTTTCTCTTGGGGGGAATCCTGTCGCTGCAGGGCGCATTCCAAGCTCTCTTCTGCGCGTTTAAATTGCAAATTGGCTGTTTGCAATTCAGCCAAAGCCAACCAAACCGAGACCCGCTCGGGAGCCAAATAACTCAATTTTTGCAAGACCTGAATAGCCGTTTGCAATTGACCGAGGGCCCGCCAATTTTGGGCCATTTTCCAGTATATCCGGGGAGTGCGTGGCGAAATTTCATGGGCCTGTTGATAGGCCTTTAAGGCTTCACGGATCGCCTCCGCAGAAGCTTCAACTTCCAGCAAGTCTCCCAGGTTTTCCCAGATACGGGCTTGGGCGCTGGGTTCGGTACAATCTGCCAGGGCCCATTCAAACTGTGCTTTGGCCTCAAAAAATTGGCCCTGGGCTTGTAAGACCAGGGCCAGATTGTTGCGACAGGCCCAAAAATGGGGCTGTACTTCCAACTCTCGCTCATAATAAACCTGCGCCAGTTCGGGAGCTTCGACCTGAGACAAAAGTCCCAAGCGAAAAGCCAGATTGGGAAAATGGGGAAAATCCTGGTACAGAGCCAAGTAGACCTGTTTTGCCGCGTCAGGATCCTGTTCTGCTAAGGCCCTTGCGGCTTCAAACCTCGCCAGCTCTTGGGGCTGCTCAGGAATCAGAATCCGCTATCGCCTCCGGAATCATCGTAGTCGCCGTCAAAATCCGAATCAGTGTCATAATAATCGTCGTCTTCACTCTCGTCAGCATCAGCATCAGAGAGATCGTATTCTTCGCTGCTATCCATCATCAAAGAGACCGAAGAATCCGACTCTTCACCCAAGGCTTCATCATGATCTTCGTCTTCTTCAGCTTCGTCCGCTTCATATTCCAAATTCATGCCGTGCTCCTTGTGGGGGGAGACCCGCCCGATTTTACTATTGCCCTATTTTTATACTATCATACGCAAAGGCCAAAGATACCCAGGAGAAAGCGAGCAAAGATGCCCCGGATTTGGATTTATGGCTTTGGCCCTTTTCGCCAATACCGCAAGAATATTACCCAAGAAATTTTAAATCATTTGCCAGAGCGGCCGGGTGTAAAGACCCAGGTTTTGCCCGTCAGATTTGAACGTGATCTGTTTTTGCAGCCTGTAGAATACGATAAACCAGACTATATCTTGGGTCTGGGGCAATGTCCCAGAGGGGATTTATTGCGCTATGAACGCCGAGCCTTTAATCAGATGCGGGATCGCCGTTTGGGGCTGGAACAGCCCATTGACGACACCCAACCGGCGTCCATCAACCTGAGCTGGAAATTGCCTGTGCGCAGCGATGCCCGCGTTTCTTATAATGCCGGAAGGTATGTTTGCAATTATTCGATGTTTCAATTGGGGCTTTATGCCCAACAAACAGGCATTCCTATGGCTTTTGTCCATATTCCCAGAACCTATTCCTTAAGGTCGGGATTGGCTTGGTTAGAGCAATTGCTTAAAGATCTGGGGCTAAATGCAGTTCAGCCTTTCGCGCTAAAACCTGATCGAAACGTGCTTCCAGAGCCGCATTGACGCCACGCAACCCCAGACCCACTTGTTCGGCCCAGTCAAAATAGTCCAATCTGCGCGACAGGGGCCAATCAGCCGGTGGTTGAGCCAGGATATCTTGAAGATTGCAGATCTTATCTGCGAGCTTGATTTGTTTGGCTTTGGGGCTTAAATGGGGGGCATGTTCAATTTGCAATCTTTTGCGTTCGGCTTTGGGCAAAGCTTTGTCATCACTGACAGCTTGAACCAGGCTGCAAATTTCGTCACCAAAAGCCAGCGCCAATTCGGAAAGGGTGGTTTGGGTGTCTTCTAACGTGTCATGTAGGAGTGCCGCCATAACCAAAACGGGATCGCGTACCCCTCCCACTTCGGTCAAGAGGTAGGCGACCTCAATCGGATGGTTGATATAAGGTGTGAAACCATCTTTGCGCAATTGACCTGCATGTTTTTTTGCTGAAAAATGAAGTGCACGGCTCCAAAGCACAATGTCCATGGGTGTTTTTCTGGTTTTTTTGTTTTTGTATGGGTTCTAAGCGGACACTTTTGTCTTGAGGGCTTGGCCACCCAATAATTCGGCAAAAGCCTCTCCCAAAACCTGATCCCCTTCATCACCACTGGGCAAAGGTAATTCCCGCTGAGACAGGTACCAACCAAACAACATTTCAGTCATTTCGATTGAGGTCGGGTGTTGGTCTGTGACCGGAATGCTGTCCAGCCAATGGAGGCTGCGATCGCAAATCCGAAATCGCAGCCCTTCGGGTGTCATAAAAAAATCAGGTGTGGTTTTTCGGTTCATATTTCGTCATCCCATATTTGTCCAAAACTCGTCCAAAACGTGTCTAACTTTCAGCTATACCTCTTATTGTAACAGAGAGCGTAGTCAAAATGTAGCACAAACTTTAAAAATAGAACCCCAATTTTGGCTAAAATATAGCCCCGAATATTCCGCGATTCAGGCCCCTTTTTGTTTTTCTGGAGTCAGAATCAGGGGCCGTTTAGCTATAATATATCCCGACCCCCTATTTATGCGCTCTTATGTTATCCGCGGAGGATTTTGTGACTCAAATTTCGTCATCCCGGCAGACTTTCCAGACTTTGATTGCAGATAAACGGCTGACCCGGCAAGAAGTACAAACCCTCCAGCAGGCCTACCAAAAAGAAAATCCCCAGGCGACTGAATCCCAATTTGAAACCTGGATGGCAGAAAGTCTGACCGGCAAAACAGGCCCTCAGGACGCCCTGGCGACGCTGCATCAGCTGAAATCCGGTAACAGTGAGTCGGTTTTGCTCTTCTTTGAAGACAGTTCTCCCGTCGCGCCCAAAGGCAAAGCCGCCCCGGTTCAAATTCGGGTTGAAGGTCTACAACTCACTGACAAAAACGGGTTTGAGCAGCGCAGCGGCGACGACCTGACAGGTTCAATAAAAAAAGTGGATGTCACCCTCTCCCATGATTTTGTTCAACAAATTGCCCAGGGTGTGGTTGATGTCCTGCCCTTTGGCAAACACAAAGCCGAAGTGACCTATGTTCCCGGAGCAGACGGATCATCCGGTCACCACCAAATTCGTGTGGGCGGCTTTCATATCGCAGACTTGCGCAGTGAGCAGGGCCGTCTGTTTTTGGAATATGGCTCCAAACCCCAGCCAGGAATGGTTGCGCCCCGTTTGGATCAGACACCAGATCTGATCACACAAGGTCTTTCTCAGGCTTGGAATTGGGTTGGAGAACAGGCCAATGGTGCTTTTGACGCTGCCGTGGCAGGAGTCGGACAAGATCCCAAAGCGGTCAGGCAATCGATTTCAGACACGGTCGATGGCGCCGTTGATTGGAGCCGCGACAAAGCGGCTGAAGGCATGGCCTGGGCATTTGGTATGAAACCCGAGGACATGCGAAAGATCTTTGAAAATGGCAAATTGCAGGTGGATGCCGGTTCGGGGATTCAAAGTGAGATCGATCTGGACTGGGACAGTGAGCAGAATCGGGTCTACATTAACCCTGGCAATTTGAGCTTGAATGGCAAAGATCTTGCTGGTGAGGATTCTGTCTTGGCAGGTTCACGGGTGACCTTGAGCCCCGAAAAGCCCCATTTGGATATTTTGCCCGACGGACGGGTGCGCATTTCGAGTGAAAATGCGGGTTTGAGCGGTGGTACGGGCCCAGAAAGTGCCGAAGGCCATCCCCCGGATATGGCCAAATCCCGTCCCGCAGACGCTCCCCCAGACAGCCTGACCCTCGACAGAGCAGAGGCCGAAATTCGCAGTGATGGCCAGCGCACCTCACTGGAAGTGACCGGGGCCGAAGGCACAATTCAAGCGGCAGGTGTCTTAACCGACGAACGGATTCAGGTTTTGAAAAAGCAGATCGATGATGCCCTCGCTGCTGTGGATAAAAAGCTGGCAGAATATGGCATTGACCGGGCCAGTTTGGAAAAAATATTCAGCCAAGTGCCCACAGATTTGCTCAAGTCATTGCTCAGTTCAACCAACCAAGGTGAACTGGCCAAGACGGCTGCCAATTTGGGCATTGACCCCACCCAATTGGGGCAATTTGTGGCCTTTTTACAAGAACAACCTGTCCAAGGCCTGCTGGGTGATTTGCAAAAATTGACAGGGACCTTGGCCAGCGACACCCAATTGCAAGGCAATTTGTCGTTTAAATTGGGCCGTCTCAATCTTGAGAGCAGCAGCCAAGGGCTTTTGCTACAACTCCAAGGACTCGATCTCAAAGCCCTGATCAGCAGCCAGACACCCTCAGGAACGCAAACCGAAACCAGCGTGAGCGCTCAATTGACCAGTGGGGCACTCTCCAGCTCAGAAAATACCCCGCCCCAACTCAAGACGGGTCAGGCAAAGATAGCTCTTGAGGCCACTGTCAGCGAAGCACAACCGCCGTTTGAAGCCCGTCTCAAGGCCTTTGTCGAAGATTTAAATGGCCGCAGCAACCCCAAAGCCTACCTCACCCCCAAAGGCATTACCCCTGGCCGTTCCGGCCTGACGATCCAAACTGTCAAAAATTTGCTGGGCAAACTCACCCCTGCTGAGTGGCAACGGGTGGCCAGTGGCGACGATCAGTCTGTGCAGAGCTTGGCTGCCGAGAAAAAGCTACAGCCCAATTATTTGTTGTATATGCGCAAATATTTTCAAGATCAGGGCATGAATGCAGCCGAACAGAGCAAAGTTACAGCCGCTGCTGGCATACTAGGTTTTAGCCACGGAGCCAGTGAAACCAAGCTTGAACAGCCAGAGGCATCTCTGCGTGTGACCACCAGCGCCAATGGCCAGGTCACTTCTGAGGCCGGGGCCTCACTCAGCGCAGCGGAGATCAAACTCAATCCCAACGAAGCCGCAATTCAGGCCGCCGCCAAATTGATGGGTTTTCGGATTGAATTGGCCCCAAAGCCCGCCCAGGCATTGCTCACCCCCCACGGCATCAGCGCAGGGAAAACCGGCCTGAGTTACGAAACTGTCAGGGGCATTATGGCCAAGGTGACAGATGCGGAATGGCGGTCCCTGGTCAAAATGCCACCGGCAGCTCAGAAGGATTTTGCCCAGCGCAAAGGCATTCAGCCCAATTATCTGGCCTATCTGCGCGATTATTTTCAGAAAAATGGCATGTTGCCCGCAGCGGCTGTGGCAAGCGGGGTTCAGCTTGAATCGGATGCCAAGGTGCGCCGCAGCGATGGCACCACCAGCAGTCAGATCAGTGCTGATATCGCACGGGTTTCAGCTTCTCCCGAAATCATTGCCGCTCAAGGCATTGAAGCCCAGGGCAAGCTTGATACCCCCGGCGCTGATGTCCAGGTCAAGCTCAGCCAGGGCACGCTGGGTGCCAGCGAGGAGCGGATTATGGCTTCTGGGCAACTTGGGCCCGCCACTGTCACAACTCAAAACGGCAATTTTACCGTGAATCAGGGGCAAATCTGGGGGGCAGCAAGCCCCGATGCCGGATTGGCTGTGGATGCCAAAGCAGATTGGAGCCTGGATACCTGCGGTGACAAGGCACGTACTCAGCTCAGTGGCAATACCCATTTGGCCATTAATGAAGGGGAATTGCAGGGGTCAGCTACCACCCAATTGGGCGGAACTTCTCGGATTAAATCGGATGAGTTGATGCGCTTGGCCAAAAATCACCCGGATTTACAGGCTTTTCTCAAATTGCTGGGTACTCAATTCCGTCTTAAAAATGAATCCGTCACGGTCGCGCTCAAAGACAGCAGCCTGATCACGGGAGACAAAGGCAAGGTCAATTACGACCTGCATTTGGGCGTGCAAAAGGTGGAAACCAGCCTCGGGCCCATGGATGTGCAAGTGCGGGCCGCCAATCATGGGGTGAGCGGAAATGTCACTTTTTCGCCCAATCAAATGGCTGTGGCCTGGATCAATGGTCTGGTGTCTGAAGCCCTCAAAAAACCGACCCAAACCACGCTCAATCAAGGGCGCATCGAAGTGAAATTTGATCACTCGGTAGTCAGTGATATTTTAATCGGCGCGCGCATCAAAGGCGATCAGGTCGAAATCAAGGTCGATCAGGCCAAACTCTTTGGCTTCCTCGATCTGGAATTTATTCGCGGCAGCGCCCGTGACACCATTATAGAGCAATTGCAGAAAATGGGGATCAGCCGTGCCAGTGCCAAAGGTGAAACCACGGTAACCCTGCCGGTTCAAGCTTTGATGGCCCAGGCCTTGGGGCCAGAAGCAGCTGGCCGCACCACCCTACAGCCGACCCTGGGCAGCGACAACCGCCTGCGCGTGGCCTTTGATTACCGCCCCTGAACCTGAGCATAGCTGTGACCTTTTCAGAATCGCCGGGTCTTCCCAATTCCTGAAGTCTTGCGTATCCTGAAGAAAAAAGCGGGAGTGCTCCCATGTTCAAATCCCTGTTTCTTAAGTTGTTTGGAACCTGCTTAAGCGTTAGCCTGTGTGCCAATCTCGGCCTGACTTTGCCCGCAGCTGCGCTCTCGCCTTTGCCGCCCCCCAACCCCTTGAAGCAAGAGGCCTTAATCAATTTTCAGCAGTATTTGCGCATGGATACCAGCAATCCGCCAGGCAACGAATTGTCCACTGCGCGTTTTCTCAAAGCCCTCTTAGACAAAGAGGGGATCGAAAACCAGCTCTTTGAACTCGGCCCAGAATTTGGCAAAAACCGCGCCAATCTCTACGCCATTTTGCGCGGCGATGGCAGCCGCAAACCCCTGGTCTTTTTACACCACATGGATGTGGTGCTGGCTGATCCACAGTTTTGGGCCTTTCCGCCCTTTTCTGGCCAGATCGACAAAGGCTTTGTCTATGGCCGGGGAGCCATCGATGTCAAAGGCAAAGGCATGGTCGATCTCTACACGCTGATTCGGCTCAAACGGGAAAAACAGCCACTCAAACGCGATCTGATCTTTTTGGCCGTGGCCGATGAAGAAGTCAATTCGTCAGGCTCACGCTGGATGATTCAAAACAAACCCGAGCTGCTTCGAGATGCTGAATTTCTGATTGATGAAGGCAAAACCGTGACCGAAGACGGCACAGGCAAAGCCCTCTATGCCATGGTGGGCATTGGCGAGAAATCCCCGCTCTGGCTCAAATTGAATTTCTTTGGCACCCCTGGCCATGCCTCCG
>CAZRFI010000029.1:0-1147 GCA_964598905.1 uncultured Candidatus Sericytochromatia bacterium
TCGAAGCCCCTCTAAATAGACATTGGGGCTGAAATCCTGTAATATTCGATAGAGTATTTTCGCCCGTCTCGGGGCTTGATTCTGAACTTGATTCTGAATCCAATCTGACAAAAAACGATCCGCTTAACGAAGGAGGCCTGTGTGGCGCAAGAGGCACTACTCAAGGTAATCGACTTAGCAACCCATTTTACAACCGAAGAAGGCACTGTTAAAGCCGTAGACGGCGTAGATTTTGAAGTCCGCCGCGGTGAAGTTGTTGGCGTGGTGGGGGAATCTGGCTGCGGCAAGAGCATTACCTCCATGTCGGTTTTGCGCCTGATTGCCAAGCCCCAGGGCAATATCGTCAGAGGCAAAATTATCTTTGAAGGTCAGGATTTGCTCACACTTTCTGAAGAAGATATGCGCAAGATTCGTGGCAATAAAATTGCCCTGATCTCCCAAGATCCCATGACCTCGCTCAACCCGGTTCTCACCGTAGGTGAACAGATCATGGAAGCGATCATGTTGCACCAAGGCCTCGAACGCGACGCAGCCAAGAAAAAAGCGATTGAGATGCTGCGCAAAGTCGGGATTCCCGAGCCCGAAAAACGTGTGGACCAATACCCCCACCAATTTTCAGGCGGGATGCGCCAACGCGGAATCATTGCCATGGCGCTCTCCTGCGAGCCCAAACTCCTGATTGCCGACGAGCCTACCACCGCTTTGGACGTCACCATTCAGGCCCAGATTCTCGATTTGATGCGCGAGATCAAAGAAAAATACAATGCTGGGATTATTTTTATTACCCACGATTTGGGTGTGGTTGCAGAAATGTGCGACTACGTCTGCGTGATGTATGCGGGCAAGGTGGTTGAAGCCACCGATGTCTTTACCCTGTTTAAAACCCCCAGCCACCCTTATACCCTGGGTCTGCTCAGATCGATCCCACGTCTGGACGAAGTCAAAGACCGGCTTGAGTCGATCGATGGTCAGCCCCCCAGTTTGAGCAAATTGCCCAAAGGCTGTAGCTTTGCGCCCCGCTGTGTCGAGGCCAAAGATATTTGCAGACAAAAAGAACCTGAACTGATTCGCGTGGGTGTGAATCAATTTGCACGCTGTCTGATGCGTGATGAATGGAAGGCAGAGGACGCACAATGAGCAATAAAAC
>CAZRFI010000029.1:1247-2888 GCA_964598905.1 uncultured Candidatus Sericytochromatia bacterium
CAACTCAACAACAATGAGATGCGCCATATGCGTCGTCAGTTGCAGATGGTGTTTCAGAACCCCTATGCCTCACTGGATCCACGTATGACCGTTGGTGATATTATCGCTGAACCGCTGCGTGTTCACAAAATGTTCTCCTCCTCGCAAGAGATGAAAAAACGCGTGCGCGAATTGCTCGACTGTGTGGGGCTGAACCCCTCTTATACCGAGCGCTTTCCCCATGAGTTTTCAGGCGGTCAGCGCCAGCGTATCGGGATTGCCCGCGCCTTGGCGCTCAATCCCAAGCTGATCATTGCCGACGAGCCTGTCTCTGCTTTGGACGTCTCCGTTCAGGCCCAGGTGCTGAACCTGCTCAACGATCTGCAGTCTCAGTTCAACCTGACCTACCTCTTTATTGCCCACAACCTGAGCACGGTCAACCATATCAGCGACCGTGTCGCAGTGATGTATCTGGGCAAAGTGGTGGAACTCGCTGGCAACGAGCATCTCTATGCCAACCCCAAACACCCCTATACCCAAGCTTTGATGTCTGCTGTGCCCGAGCCCGATCCCGTGATCATGCGTGGCAGCGAGCGCAAAAAACGCATCATCCTCGAAGGGGATATCCCCAGCCCGGTCAATCCGCCCTCGGGCTGTCGTTTTCACACCCGCTGTTGGGAAGTGATGGATGTCTGTAAAACCACCGAGCCTCCGCTTGTGGATACGGGCAGTGGTCATTATGTGGCCTGCCATTTACACCCTGCGGCTGTCGGTGAAACCCCCTTGCGGACGACCGCTTAGCGCTTAGCAGGAGAATCGACCCATTCATCCACCCTCTCATGCCACGGAGCTGCTCTGTGGCCCCTTTACCCTTGAAGGTTATTCTCGCAGCACGATTGAAACCTACCTCAAAGTCAAAGAGCTGAATATTTGCTTTGACGTTGGCAAATGTCCCATGCATTTGGTTTTTGTGCCCCAGATCTTTATCTCGCATTTTCATGGGGATCACAGTCTGGGCATGACCTATTATATTGCCCACCGCAATTTGGCCAAACTCGAAACCGGCAAGATCTACGTGCCCGCTTCGGCTTTGGACGCGGCCCATGCCCTGATTCGTTCCCAGGCGGCCCTCGAACAGGCCCGCCGCGATTATGAGCTGATTCCGGTTGAGCCCGGCATGTTGGTGGATTTCAAACGCCAAATGCAGATGCGGATTTTTGGCACCGATCACCGCATTCCCTCGGTGGGCTTTGAGGTGATCGAAACCCGCTCCAAGCTCAAGCCCGAATATGCGGGACTGAATCAGCATGAGATTGTGGCGCTCAAACGCGCAGGCAAAGAGATTGTCTACCCGGTCAGCATGTCTCGCATGGCCTATGTCGGCGATTCCACGATCAAGGTCTTTGATTGGCACCCGGAGATCATGGAAACCGAAATCCTAATCACCGAATGCACATTTTTGGCCGATGACCATTACGAAGAGGCCCACAAGCGCAAACACATCCATCTGCGCGATCTGGTCAATTATCTGCCGTATATCCGCAGCGAATATATTGTCTTGATGCATTTCTCCATGCGCTATACCCGCCAAGAGATCAAATACCATATCCAGCGTCTGATTCCGGCAGAATACCGTGAGCGGATTCTGCTCTTAATCTAAAC
>CAZRFI010000029.1:2988-5497 GCA_964598905.1 uncultured Candidatus Sericytochromatia bacterium
AAAGCGGCCTGGTCAGCCCAGGTGGTTTCGACCAGAAATGGCGTGTTCTCTGGGCTGAGGGGTCTTAAAAAACGAAAACTCTGAAATCCTGGCAGGGCTTGTATTCCCTCAATATTTTCCAAAAAGGCTTTTTCGACCGCCTCGGCAAATTCGGGTTTAACCGAGAGTTGGTTGGTGATGACAAACATGGGAAGGGTCCTTCTTTCGGCGGGTATTCTTTAGTCCAGGAGCGTTTGCATGCGGGCCTTTAAACGGTGAATCGACTGGGCGTGGAGCTGGCAGATGCGCGCTTCTGTCAATTGCAGCACCCTGCCTATTTCTTTCATGGTCAGGCCTTCAAAATAATACAGGCTGATCAGTCTTTGTTCGCGTTCGGGCAGGGTCGCCAGGGCCTGTTGCAAAGACTGTTGCAGGGCCTGTTTATCCACGGCCAAGGTGGGGTCACTCGACTCACGGGTATCGGGCAGGCTCTCTTCCCAGTTTTTGAGATTGCTATCGGGTGAGAGCAAATAGTCCAATGAGACGACCAAATATGAGGTGTCGGTGAGGACTTGATGTAATTCATCCAGTTCAATCCCCAGCTCTGTAGCCAGTTCTTCCTCCTGGGCGGGTTTGCCTGTGCGGTTTTCGAGGCTGCGAATGGCCTGTTCGACCTCTTTGGCTTTGCGTCGCAGCGAACGCGGCATCCAATCCATGGCGCGCAATTCGTCCAGAATGGCACCGCGAATGCGGGTCATGGCATAGGTCTCAAAGCGTACCCCACGCTCGGGATCAAATTTTTCCACCGATTGAATCAGACCCATCAGGCCATAGCCAATCAGATCATCGGCGTCTAGGTGAGGCGGCAATTGCACCAACATGCGCGAAACGGCATAACGCACCAGATACAGATAATGGGTAATCAGCTGGTCTCGGGCCTCAGCTTGGCCCTTGTGAAGATAATCCTGCCAAAAAGCGGCGAGTTCTTGTGGGGTGTGCGACATAATTGGCATTATAGCCTGATCTTCCAGGCCAGGGCAGAGCGTTGCTCTGTTGGAGGAGGCTCTCTTGAGCTGAATTTTTGCCGATAAAGGCATGCAGCGGATCAATTGGGCTTGGGAATCAGAATTACGCAGCGATTTTAAGAACAAAACGATCTCTTTCTTGGGAATATCTGATTTGAAAAAAAATCAAATATTTTTTAAGATGAATACAGTCAGGCCTTCGCTCGTTATTTTTGGATTTTCTCTGCCGCATTTATTTAAAAAGCAATATTTATCTTTAGAAAGATTGTTATGCCCCTAATTTCTGTTCTGATTGCAGTTCAATCCCCCTTAAAAAGAGATATGTTTCATCACTTTTTGTCTCCTGCCAAATTTGAAACAGCGGTGGCAGATTCGCCAGAGACGGTCTTTGCACTTTTAAAAGAGCAGTCTTTTCAGATTGTCTTGTCAGATCTTCCCTTTTGGGGAGAGCGCTTCAACAAAAGTATTCAGGTTTTAAATGCCCATTTCCCGGCCACCCAGATGTTATTGATGGCCCCTGAAAACGAACGGGTGGAGCGCAATCGACAGCTGAGCGTTTTCCCTGCTGAAAGCTTTGATATGCCCGCCCTGGCGGCTCAAATCTGCGCCTTGGCTCAGGCCTATACCGGTTTACATTACCATTTCTCACGCCTGAATTTGTTTGATTTGAACCAATTGGTGGCTTTGTCTCAGCGCGAAAGGCATCTCTATCTGGCCGAGCCCGAAACGGCGCGTGAGGGGCTCTTGTTCTTTGAGCAGGGCCATATTCGCCACGCTGTCTTTGATCAGCTACATGGAGAAGAGGCCTTTTATGCCGTCATGAAGATGAAAAGTGGCTTTTTCTCTGAGGCTGAGTTGGCAAGGCCTGAATATTATTCGATCGAGATGCCCATGAATCATCTGATGGCCAATTCAGCGCTGCATTTGGATCAACAGAAAATCGAGGGGGAAAATCTTTTCCAGCCCCCTCGGTTTGTGCTCTGTGAACCCCGGTCGGAATTAAAAACGGCCCTCACCAAGCGCTTTGCTTCGGCCCAGCAACAATTGCTGACTTGTTCTCTGGGGGAGCTAGAAAAAGAGCTGCAAAATCAGGAGCCCGATTTGATCTTTTTGCATACAGACCTGCTTGAAGACAAGCCATTCCAGTTTTTCCGCTGGTTGCGCTTGGTCTATAAAGGCCCTGTGATTTTATTTGGCACCATTTTGTCTTCAGAGTTGTTTGCCTGCTTGCGTGGGCCCCAAATGGTGGGTTTTTTCTCTTTGCCAGATCAGCAACAGGAATTGGAAACCTGGGTTCACCATCAATTTTTTGACCAGCGCTTTAGCGGTGAACTCAAAGATCTGCTTTTATTGGATGTGCTTCAGGTTTTGGGGGGCTCACGCCAATCCTGCCGAATTGCGGTTCACGATTTTTTTAAACACGAAAAAGGCGAGATCTTTATGCAGCATGGGGAGTTAATTCATGCCAGCTTTGCCGGACACGAAGGCAAAGCCGCTCTGCGGGA
>CAZRFI010000029.1:5597-9247 GCA_964598905.1 uncultured Candidatus Sericytochromatia bacterium
AAAGCCATTTCGCTCCAATATATCTTGCAGCAATAATTGCATATATTCAGCTGCTTGGGCGATTAAAACCTGTTGCATGGCTATTTTATCCCTGTTGTGGGTGGCTGTCCCGCCAGCGACACCGGCAGGACCTGCGCTGAGAGCTTGGTTTTGGGGCTTTCCAGGCTGTGAGAGAGTGGGGAGGCTAAGTCTGCCTGGCCACCAGCCTGGGAGGCGGGAATGGCCTTTGTAGAGAGAGTGGGGGCGGCATGAGCTGGGTCAGGCTCTTGCAAGGCGGCATCACCGGGGGGCTCTGTTTTTGCTTGTCCCATGGCATTTAAACTCTGCCAGAGATAAGTCAGCAATTGACCAAAAAGGGCAAAGACCAACACCGCCAAAAGGCCCCTGACAATGACTGTAAATGCCGGTACCTGGGCCAATAACGCACTGAATGCCGTTAATACCCCCGCAACAGCAGCCAACTTTAGCGGAAAAAAAGACAAAGTCAAGCCTGATTTTTTTTTCACGGGGCGATTTCCTCTTCGCCTTTGCCAAAATCCAGCAAAAGCTGGGCTTGCGCTTGGGCTGAAACACTCAAAAGCAATTTGCGCTTTTCAATTTCGACCAAATAGAGTGATACCTGAGGGGTGAGCGGATGTACGGCCAGAGTGCGCATGACATCTGAGCCTTCGGGGATATGACGCCAACGAGAGAGCAACGCGGCCAAAGCCCCTTTTTGCAGTAAAAAGGCTGCCACATAGACCAGACAAAGAACCAGAGCCAGCTTTAACAGTAATTCTAGCCAGCCCGTTGCCTGAATTTGCCCACTTACAACCTGTTCTGAGAGTGGCAAGTGAACCTCTTCTTGGTTGCGCTAAAATTAGCGCAGAACTTTTTTAATTGCGTCGATCACGCGATCTTCCTGAAAGGGTTTGACGATAAAATCGCGGGCGCCTGCCTGAATGGCGTCGAGCACCATGGCCTGTTGACCCATGGCACTGCACATAATAATGCGCGCATTGGGGTCAATTTTGCGAATTTCACGCACGGCGGTAATCCCATCCATTTCTGGCATGGTGATATCCATGGTGGTCACATCGGGGCGCAACTCCTGGTATTTTAAAACGGCTTCTGAACCATTGGCGGCTTCGCCAGCTACTTCATAGCCATTTTTAACCAGAATATCGCGAATCATCATGCGCATAAACGCGGCATCGTCTACGACTAGTACTCTTGCTGCCATAATTATTTCTTGATTTCAATCCGACTCAGCGGACCTACTCACCTTTCTCTTTAAGGATGCCTTTGGCATGAATTCTGAGACATGACTTGATACACAAATTGAGACACAAATCAACTGAGCGTCTGCTTTCTGAACAACTGTCACAGGCCCAGGCTCCAACACTACCCTTATTTTATCAGAGTCAGAACCCTATCGCAACGCTCGCACACGCGGCTAATCTCCGCGCAAATGATTGAGACGATCGATGGGCCCCAAGATCTCCGAGATGCGTACACCAAAATTTTCGTTGATCACGACAACCTCACCTTTGGCCATGAGTTTGCCATTGACCAGTAAATCGACAGGTTCGCCCGCCAATTTATCGAGTTCAACCACGGAGCCTTTGCTCAGATCGAGCACGTTTTTGATTTTTAATTTGGTGCTGCCCAATTCGACGGTCACCCGCAGGGGAATATCGACAATTCGGTCGAGGCTGGGGTTGGCTTGCATGGGCAAGCCCGGCACCAGGGGGCTGAAGTCCGCTGGGCGCACCGATGCGGCGGGAGCTTGAAAAGCTGGATTGGGTTGGGGCGGGTAATAGGCGGGTGCATAACCACCGGGGGGCTGCTCTTGATAATAACCGGGTGGGGGGCCATAAGCAGCGGGCGCCGCTTGAGGAGCTTGGGCCGAATGATGCATTTGTTGGGGCTGGGCTGGGGCTGGAGGGGCTTGAAAAGCCGCTGGCGCAGCTGGGGCTGCGTTGGGGCTACTGAGTAATTTTTGCAATTTTTGGGCCTTGGCCAGTGGGCGCAACTCATGGAGTTCGCTGTCGAGCACGCCTTCAATCACAAAATTGTATTTTAGAACCAAAAGCGGTTGGTTTGTAAATTCGAGCGGAATGGCCGAGGTATCGCTGAGTTGAACCAATTGGCTTTCGGGGGCCTTCATGGCAACTTTGTGTTTGTATTCCTGAGAGAGTGCGGTGGCTGCTGCGCCCATCAATTGATTCATGACTTCGCCAATGGCGCTGGTCTGTAAATCACTGATTTCAAGATCGGGGTTGCGCCCGTCTTTGCCCATTAAAATGTCAAAGATCACCGCCACGTCATAGTCTTTGATTAAAAGCAGAGAGGGAATTTCTTCGCCCACAGAATAACCGGTGCGGATCAAGACCTGATTCACAGGCAATTCGGGCTGAAGTTCTTCAAAGGTCTGGGTGGTGACTTCGGGGTGGGAGACTTTGACGGTTTTGCCCAAAGCCTGAGAAACGGCATTGGAACCGGCTTCCATGGCAATGGCTGAAAACTTGAGAAAAAATTCATCTTCGGGGCCTGGAGCGGTCGAATGGGCCGGTGCTGGGGTATCAAATGTTCCGGTGCCTTCCAGCAGGGCATTGATTTGTTCCTGAGATAAACCCACGTTTTTTATCCTTCGTCTACAATAGCTGTTATTTGAGCGGCCATTTGGCGCCCCAAGGTGCCTGGGCGCGCATAAAATTTACAGGTTTGCTCTACAGTTACGGGCAGGCTTTCACTCGGTTGGGAGTTGAGCTGAATCACGTCGCCTACCTGCAGGCCCAATAAATCCCTGACAGTAATATCAGTATACCCCAGCAAAAGCGCAAGTCTGACCTCTACCTGATCCATATTGCGTTTGATTTCTTCCAAAAAGGGGTGGGTGTCTTCTTTGCGGATTTGCCCGTTCATGAAGAATTCCCGGTGCATATTCGGCAAAACGGGTTCAATCGTGGGATAAGGCAGGCAAATCCGCATCGAACCCATGGTTTCGCCCAATTTGGTCTCAAAGGAGATCACCAGAACACTGTCGCTGGGGGCACAGATTTGCACAAAACGGGGATTGGTTTCGAGGGCCTGAATCACGGGTTCGAGGTTGGGCAGAATGTGTTTCCAGGCCTCTTTAAACGAGGACATGCCTTTGTTGAATACATTGGACATCAGGCTCTGTTCAATATCCGTCAATTCACGCGGTCTGCCGCCCGAGCGCCCCGGCCCACCGAGCAGGCGTTCAATAATCGAAATCGCGGTGCCGGGGGTGAATTCAAATAAAATCGTGCCCTCCAGTGGCAATAAGCGATAGATCAAAACCACGGTGGGGTTGGTAATCGAACGCATAAATTCGTCGTAGGTCAACTGGTCGACTGAGGCCACTTCCATTTGCACCGGCAGGCGCATTTGGGTTGTCAATTGGGTGCTGAGCAGGCGGCCAAAAATTTCGTGGACGGCGTGCAGGGTCTGGCTGTGCTCGCGCGAAAATTTGGAGGGGTGGCGAAAGTCATACAGGCGTACATCGCCGGTCTGCCCTTTTTCTTGAATGGTCTGAACGGTGGTTGAACCACTGTCAATCGCGGAGAGGAGGGAGTCGATTTGATTCTGAGAGAGTACCTCACTGCCTTTGGCCACTTAAGCGTCAGACCTCCCGAATTTGGGCG
>CAZRFI010000029.1:9347-14387 GCA_964598905.1 uncultured Candidatus Sericytochromatia bacterium
CGGCGGGCACGGCATCGGCAGAGCGCAGCAATTGTCGGTAGAGGGCCTGAGACAGACCCATACCTCGGCCTTGGGCCAATTGGTAGCCCAATTGTTCATCCATCATGCTCTCATACATGCGATCCTGCCCCGAGTGCTCAAACAGGCCACCTTCGGGTACGGTTTTGCGCATTTCTTGGAGCATTTGCGTGAGAAACAGGGCCTCAAACTCTTGCACCGCTTTTTTGAGGCGGGGATCACTGTTTTTTTCGGCAGCACGAACTGAGTCTGCGGCTTGGGCAGCGAAAGTCGGTTGTAGGGGTGGGGTGAATCCCAGATGGTTCAAGGCAGAAATCCTCACAGTGTAACCTCATTATGGCCCATAAATGCGGGAAATTCAATTCTTGGCTCCCGCTATTTCAGGTCAGACTCGAAATTAGCGCTTGGCGTTATTGGCGATCTGGAGCATTTCGTCGGAGGTCTGAATCGCTTTGGAATTGGCTTCGTAAGCACGCATCGAGACAATCATGCGGATCATTTCGTCGGCCACCCGCACATTTGACATTTCCAACATGCCCTGGGCCAAACTGCCAAAACCGGGACTGCTGCCAGCGGTGCCTGTGATTTCGGTGCCCGAGGCCTGTGTCGAGCGGAAATAATTTTTGCCGAGGCTCTCCAAACCGACGGGGTTGACGAAGCGCACGAGCTGAATCTGGCCGACATTGGTGGTCAGACCGTTGACGGTCTGTGAGACGGTGCCATCTGAGCCTATCGTGACGTTGGTGGCGTTTTGATCGACGGTGATGGTGGGATCGAGAAAATAGCCGTCGTGGGTCACCAAGGCGCCATTGGCATCGGTTTTAAATGAGCCGTCGCGGGTATAGGCGAAGGTGCCGTTGGGCATGGCTACCCGAAAAAAACCATCCCCTTGAATGGCCAAATCGTAGGGGTTTTCGGTGTGCTGAAAATCGCCCTGGCTGAAAAAGCGCGGGGTGCCTACAGCGGTCACGCCCATGCCGATTTGGGTGCCCTGGGGGGAGAGAATATTATTTGCAACCTGGGAGCCGGGCTGGCGCAGCATTTGGTAATGCAGATCCTGGAATTCGGTGCGAAAGGTCTTAAAACCTGTGGTATTGACGTTGGCCAGGTTGTTGGAGGTCACGTCTAAGTTCAATTGCTGGGCTTTCATGCCCGAGGCGGCGGTGTACAGAGCGCGCATCATAAGCGGTGTTTCTCTCCTTTGAAATTCAATTAAGCGGGACGCCCGAGTTCGAGCAGGCGTCCTGTCAGTTCGTCTTCACTTTGCAGGGCTTTTTGGCTCATCTGGTACGAGCGCAGGGCCGTAATCATCTGCACCATCTCTCCGGCAGTGTTGACATTGGTGTGTTCGAGCTTGCCTTGCAAGACCTTGGCCTCAGCCTCTGTCTGTGGGGCGTCGCTGGGAGCGGCAAAAAAGCTGCTGCCCCTGCGAATCAGCGACCAGGGCTCTTCAAAATCAGTGATTTGTAAGCTGTCGAGGTGTTCTTGACCGGCATAGATCTCCCCTTGCTCGGTGATGCTCACCCCTTGCTCAGGCAGCACAATCGGGCCATTTTGGCCCAAGACGCGAAAGCCCTCGCTGGTGACCAATTCCCCTTCGCCATTGCGGGTAAAGGCACCGTTGCGGGTATACATCAGGCCACTGGGGGTCTCAACGGTAAAAAAACCGTCTCCTTGCAGGGCCAAGTCAAATGAATTGCCCGTGTCTTCGACCGAGCCGCTGGAGAAATCGGTGTAAATCCCTGAGACCACTGTGCCTGTGCCCAAATGGCCCAAAGGCACGTCTTGGCTGGAGCGGAAGGCGACTTCTTCTTGGCCCGAGCGCTGGCTGAGATAAGACTGGGAATTTTTCATGCGATCGAGCAAACCACGCTGAAAATCATGGTGCAGGGTCTGCATCCGTTTATAGCCGGTGGTATTGAGATTGGCCAGGTTGTTGGAGAGCGTGTCCATGCGGACCATGTCCATCATCATGGCGGAGGAGGCAGTATAAAGACCGCGTGAAGACATGTTTTGCTTTCCTTTTGCGCTGTGATAAACACTCTATCGACTGCAAAAGCAGCAGACTTAAATGCAAAAGGGGATCAATCGTCGATATATATGCCGTAACTGTTGGCGACGATATAGATCGGGCGGCCTTTGACCTCTTTGTAGATCCGGCCCACATACTCGCCAATAATGCCCAAACTGGTGAGCTGAATGCCGCCCAGAAACAGGATTGCCACCATGGTTGAGGCATAACCTGGCACTTCAACCCCGTTTAAAATCGTGCGAAAAATTAGCACCGAGGCATAGACAAAACTGAGCAGCGAAATACCTGCGCCCAAATAGGTCCAGACCTGCAGCGGCAACGTCGTAAAGGCGAAGATGCCATCCAGAGCAAAGCGCCAGAGTTTCCAATAATTCCAACTGGTCTGCCCGGCAAAACGCGCAGGGCGTTCAAAATAAATTGTGGTGGTGGGAAACCCCAACCAGGCGAAAATGCCTTTCATAAAGCGGGTTTTTTCGGGCAGTTTTTTCAAGGTATCCACCACTTGGCGATCCATTAAGCGAAAATCGCCGGTGTTTTTGGGGATATGCACCTCGCTCATGGCGGAGATCAAGCGGTAAAACATCAGCGCCGAGTGGCGTTTAACCCAGGTGTCCTCTCTGCGTTCGGAACGCGTGGCCAGTACCACTTTATAGCCCTCGCGCCATTTTTGCACCATTTCCAGAATCAATTCGGGGGGGTCTTGTAAATCGGCATCAATCGGAATGACCGCTTTGCCTCTGGAAAAATCAATGCCGGCGGTGGTGCCTGCCTCTTTGCCAAAGTTGCGCGAAAAATTGAGCACCTTGATACGCGGGTCGCGCTCGTGGTGGGCTATCAGTTTGGCCAGGGTATCGTCGCGGCTGCCATCATTGACGCAGACAATCTCCCAATTGGGGCCAATCTTGTCGAGAATGGGGGTTACGGTCTCGAAAAACTGGTCGAGGCCTTCACTTTCGTTGTACATCGGGGCCACCAGTGAAACTTCGGGGAGGGCCGCACGCTCTTCGGGCGTCATGGGCCGGAGTTCAGCCGTGTGCTGCATTTTTACTGTCTACCTGTTTATCTGCTTAAAATACATTGATAAAACCACCGTAAATTTCTGGGCCACGTTCGGCTGGCCCAAAAACTTCATAGGTTTTTTCATCGGCCCCCAGTTTATGGCCCAGCAGTGCTTTGCCAACACCCAAATAGAGGCTGAAACTGTTGCGGTAATTTAAAACCGCTTCGGAACGCAGTTCAAAACCGGCGGCAATGTGGGGATAAATCGTGCGTTTATTGGGAAACCAGGCGTCACCGGCATCTACAAACGCGGCGGCGCTGAGGTTTTCGAGATAATGCCCGCCGATGTTAAAATTGAGCTCTTTGAGCAGGGGAAAGCGGTATTCCAGACTGGCCGCAGTCATCATTGAACCCTGCAATTCAGCAATGCGAAAGCCACGCAAGGGAATAATATTCTGAAAATTGAGTACGAGTAAATTGCTCAGAGGCGGCCCACCCAAAAGCGCCGGGCGGGTCTCACCCGTTATGGCTGTGGCATCCACCCGGTAGGCCAAGGTATGATCGCCAAAGACGGGGATATAATGGCGGAAATTGGCGTTGGCGGCAGCAAAGCTGTATTGGCTGCCCAGCCAAGGGCCGCCTGCGGATAAATTCACGTTGTAGCGAATGCCATCGTTGTTGCGGACCGATTCATTGGCCGCCCAGGTCAAATTGAGGCTGTTGTTCCAGCCCTGGCGCAGCAATTTGTCGTCGATCAGACCTGCGAGTTCGCTGCGCAAATTGGTCTGGTGTGAGGCCACAAATTCCAAGCTGGCAAAGCGGCGGACGCGGGTGGCAGAGGTATCCCCTGTGCCCGGATTAAACAGCGGGCGGCTGACGGCCAGTGAAATTTGTTGGTCGCGGGTAATAAAATAGGCGCTGCCATCAGTGGCAAATGAGAGCAGGGGAGAATCGCCCACCTCCACCGAAAAGCTGGTGTCAAAAAAGCGGTTGACGTAAGCGGTATTGTAGCTGATGCGTGAGCTGGCCAAGCCATAGAGAAAGAGCACATTAAAATTGTGCAATTGCAGCAAATCGCCGGTCTGCATCAGAAAACCCAATTGATCGCCTTTTTCATCCAGCCCGACCACCGGCACAAAGACCTCGGGGGCAATCCAGGGTTCGTAATTCTTGGGTTCAGAGCTCTCTCCCAGGGGGGTGAGATTCAGCCCGTTTTGGGTCAGCAGGGAGTCGCCCAGCTCTTCGGCCAGGGCTGGAGCGGGCAGAATTTTTGCGGTGCTTACCTGTTCCAGGGTGGTGCCTTGGGCGTGGTGGCGAATATACCAGAGGTTTTTGCCGTCGGCGCTTAAGCTGGGAATTTCGAGCCCGGTATAGACATCACTCAGGGCTTCACTTTTGCCTGTGTTCAGCTGGTGGCGGTAGAGATTGGTAAAGCCATTGCGGGTTGAGACAAAATAGACAAATTGGCTGTCAGGGCTCCAAATGGGTTGTTTGTCGGCATAGAGGCTGCTGGATTCGGTCAAGAGTTTGGGGGCTTGTTGACCTTGAGGGTCGAGCAACATCAGGCTTTGTCCTTCGCCGGGCAAATAGACCTCCGCCACCAGCGAGCGGCCATCGGGAGACCAGTTGAGGCCTTGGTATTGCCGGAAGTCGGGCGCCTGAAGCAGGGTGCGCTCAATTTTCTGCTCGGCCCGGTTGTAAATCACAATGGCATCGCGTTGTTTCTCTTCTAAGACCAGGGCGATGCGGCTGCCGTCGGGAGACCAAGCCGGAGAGTGCACGGTCTGACCCGGCAAGAGCCGTTCCGGTGAACCGTCGGCTTTGAGTTTGCCCTCTTGCTCTTTGAGTTTGAGAATTTCCACAGATTTGGTGGAATTGCCATAGGCGTCGGGTACCAGCAGGGTATAGGCCAATTGGCTGCTGTCGGGGGCCCAGGCATAGTCTTGGCTGCGCTCCACGACTTTTTCTTGGATTTTGTCCAATTCCAATTT
>CAZRFI010000029.1:14487-23686 GCA_964598905.1 uncultured Candidatus Sericytochromatia bacterium
TCCATAGGCCTGAATCTGTTGCAAATCGGCAATCATCAGCGGTTGAACCGGGTAAATTTGGCCGCGTACCAGGGGGTAGCCGCCTGAGGTCTGGTAAGCCAACCATTTGCCATTGGGAGAGGGTTTGGGCTGAAAATAGGTGCGGTTGGGGCTGTAGGGTATGAGCGCCGTGGCACTGAGGATGTTTTCCTGGTGCGAGCTGATCTGCTCGCGGGTACGCTCTGCCAGGGCCTGCCGCCACTCGGCTTCGATTTCGAGCAGGGATTTGCCAAAGGTAAAGGCGATTGCCTGGTAAAAATCCGCGCTCATGTCGCGGTAATTGTCGAGTAACAGTGGCAATTTATCGCGCCCGTAAGTCTCAAACATAAATTTGACCAGGGCATAGCCTTCGTTATAGCCTTCGGAACCTTTGCCCGAGAGGGCGGTAAAGGCATTGCGTTCAGCGGGACTGAGCAGTGAATTATTCAGCCAATGCAGACGCAACATGCGGTCGTTTTCGGGGGCCCAGTATTCAGCTTCGTATTGGGCCAGTCCTTCGGCAAACCAAGCGGGCAATCCCGAGGCCTTGATCAAATTGGAGCCAAAGACCTTTTTTTGCACGGCCAGGAAGTTAAAAATATGCGTCATTTCATGCAATAAAAAGCGATTGATCCCAATCGGGGCTTCCAGGGAAAAACGGGGGTCGAGTACAATGCGATTGCGGGCCGGTTCTGCGTAGCCGTTCCAGAATTCGTCTTCGGAGATAATCAGGGATATTTTTTCATCTGGCGCCACACCGAGATCTTGGGTGATGGTTTCAAAACCCTCTTCGGCAATCCGAGCCGAGAGTTTGGCCAGATCTTCGAAGCTCTGATAATAGTGTATTTTGAAATGCGCTGTATTGATTTCTTGCCATTGCCGCTCGGGGTGGTTGACACTGGGTCCCCAAAAAGCATGGGCTGACTGCATGGGCAAGCTTATGCTGCCCAATGCGGTCAAAACGGCAATTATGGTGCGACGCAGACGGGGTTTTTGTTTCATGCCCACTATTATAACAGAAGAGACAAAGGCCGGTTTTAGAGAAAAAGAAAGGCAGAATTAGGGATGGATTTTAGTGCCATTGCGAGTATTCAGCAGACCCGTCAGCAACTCGAAAGTCGGCGTCAAAATCAGGCCGAAGCCTTGATGCAGTCGGCATTTGAATCCATGCGTAAAGCCTTTGATCCCCATTCGGGCAGACAAAAGCGCCAACTCTTACAAGCGGCCCTCGAAGCCTTTGGCAATGCCCTGCAGCAACAGCGCAGCAATCCCGAGATCTACATTGGTTTGGCCTATTTGCTGATCAGCATGCAGGAATTTGCCCAGGCCCACAATTATTTATCCGAAGGGCAGCGCTTGGCCCCTGGACACCCAGATATTGAGCAAATGTTGGCCTATCTCAAGCAGCGCTCGGAGCGGATTCAGGCCAAGCCCTTTGTCAGCACCAGCGAAGCAAATCCATCGGGTCCACTTCAAAGCGAAGATGAGTTTGATGAACTCTACGACAAGGTCGAAAGCCAATTGCAAAGCGCCTTGGCAGGCATTCAACGCGAAGTGCTGCCAGCCAAACCCACTTTATCGCTGAGTCAATCTCCCGCTTTGGCCCAATTGTTTGGGCATTATCAGCAATTGAGTCAGAGCCTGCAGCGGGATTTGCGGGTCTTGCACAGTGAGTTTGACACCGCGCCTTTGGAGCAACAGCTGGCCCGTCTCAATGCCTTTCTCAAACGCTGCCAGGGATTGCTGGCAGGCGCAGAAGAATTAAAGCAGCTCTATCAGGCCTTACAGGGCTTTCGCGCCGAAGTCAAAGGGCAGATCCAGATCTTTTCTCCTTCTGCCGCTTTGCCCCCGGTCGATGATTTGCTCGACCGCTGTGATGCCTTTGCCGATCAGCTGGATGAGCATGAACGCAAAGGCCATGCCCTGAAAGAGCTCTTGGAATGCTATGAAGCGGTGGTTGAAGATCTGGAAAATCTGCAAAATTTAATCGACGAACAGACCAGCTAAAAATAAGCGTGACAAGTTCAAGCCTTTCATGTTAATGTTGTTAACATAATCTTTTACCCGACAATTTGACCTGAATTCTATTTTCGAAGGAGTTGACTCAAATGGGCGATGTCAATCGTGTTAATCAACAAGTTCAAGCACTGCCACAGGCCCAACCGGCCCAGCGTGTGGGTGCGCCGATTCAAATGCCAGAAGGCATCAAAGTTGAGAAAAAAACGGCAGCAGAACTTCAGCAATTGCAACAAAAATCGGTTCAGGCCAGTCAACTCGGCCAGGTGGGCACCCGTGCCCAAATTGATGCCTTAAAAGCGCGGGTTGAGAATATCGATATGCAGGGCGCGGCCCCACCGCCTGAATTGGGAACCTTGGCAACGGTCCAAAAATACGGTGGTATGGCCCTAAGTACGGTCGGCGGCGGGCTGGCAGGCGGCGCACGGGCGGTTAAAAATTACTTTGCCGGGGGCTTTATTGAGGCCCACGATAACCGCACATTGGGAGGGAATGTTACGGGTGCTGCACAAATTCAACTTCAGAAGGCCAGCGATCTCAGAAGCAGTGCCGATAAATTGGGTGAAAACCGCACCCAGCTCAACACACTTTTGGCGGCCGATGAACCCGATTGGCAGCAGATAGACACAGTCTTAAAAGAGGTCAGTGGCCATTTCGAAAGTGCGGGTTTGGCCACCGATACCATTTTTGCGGCCCGGCAGGCCCTCTGGAACGATCCCTCTAAAACCCGCGAGGTGATTGCTGCCATTTCTGCGGCCCAGCCGATCATGCGGGCCTGTGCTGATTCCGTTCAGAGTAAAGGCCAGGCCCTGCAAGAAGTCGGTGAAAGCCTGACCCATGAAGGCAATCGCGGGGCTGTTCGCAATACCGTTGATGTGGTGCAAAAGGTGACTCCGATTGTCAGTGCCACCAATTTTATTGCCCAAGGGGTCTCGGCCTCGAAAACAGCCCAAAGTTTTGCTGATACCTTGAGTTCGGGTGCGGGTCAGTTGGTTCAGGGGAGTGCCCTGACCGGGATTATGGTCGGGGGCGGTGCCCTGCAGATCGTGAGTGAAGGCATTGAGCTTTACCAGAATGTGGGTCAGTTGAATAAATCGCTGGACCGCGTAGAAATGGCGCGGGCCCTGCTTTCCGACGGCCCCGGTCGCGATAAAATGGCCGCCGAATTTGATAAAAAAGCCAATGAACTCGAAAACCCCCAGACCCGCATGGGCAAAATTGGCATGTTCTTTAGCCGCAAGAGCAGCCGCCTTGAAGAAGTCGCCGAGCTGCGCGCCAAAGCAGCGGCGATCCGCAAATTGCCTGCAGGCCCGATCTCTGATGAGGCCAAAGCGGTGGCACAACAGGTGGTCAAACGGGCGGATATTGGCTTTAAGGCGATCAAAATTATGAAAAATATTTTGGGCATAGCTGCCGGTGCCGTGGCGATTGCGGTGGCAGTGGGGGCCTTGGCAACACCTGTGGGCTGGGCCTTGGCGGGCGCTGCTTTGGCTGCCACTGTGGGCTGTGCCATCTATTGCAAGGTCAAAGGCTCTCAGCGCCAGGGCAAAATTGACGACCTCAAAGGGGTGATACAACAGAGCGCCCTCAAACAAGAGACCAAAGGCCAGCAGATTCAACAATTGCAGGCCCAGATCCAGGAAGTGCGGTTGGGCCTTGAACCTCAGATTCGCGAAAAAGACCACCTGCCTGAAGATCGCAATCCCGCTCAAGAACTGCGTTTTCAAAGTCTCGACAGTTCGATTAAAAAGAGCCAAGCCACCTTGGCGCAACTCGAAGGTCAATTGCAAACCCTGCAAACGGAGGTGCGCGATCTGCGTGCAATCTCCAGCGAAGCCAGTGTGCAATTATTGGGGGCTTCTCCCGATGAAGGAGCCAAGCAGATCATCGCAGGGGTCAAAGCTGGAAACGCAGAAATGCGCTACCTCGCGCAGACGGTCTTGGGGGTGCCCAATGTCGATCTGCTGCCTGAAGGGGATGCCATTGCATTGCTTAAACGCGGCATGAGTCTCGACCCCAGTAAATAAAGCCCCATTTTAAACCCATACAAAGGACATTTTCGCCATGACCGAACCGACCACCACGCCGTTGCAACGCCTGTTTGAATTCTTGCTCTATTTGGGTTATGCGGCAGAACGCCTGGTGCCTGGCCCCGACTTGCATTTTGAAAGTCTCTTGGTGGCGCTCGACCCTGTCCAGCCCGAAAGCGAAGGGCCACCGCCTGAGGCCCAATATGTGGCTCAGCTCTTCTTCAGCGAAGACATTCTCAAACATGCAGATTTGGTCGAGTTGCAACCCGAATTGGCAAGGGCCTCGACCCTGCAGTTTTTGGTGACTTTGCCGCTGCACTATACGGGGCTCTCTCCTCAGCGTCTGCTGGAGGCCTATCAATTACTCATGACCTGCAGCCAGATTTTGCCGATTGGCTATCTGGGGATCAACCAGGAGCAGCAGGTCTACCTGAATTACGCGCTCAAAGCGGAAAACCAGAATATTGGCATTCCGCTGATTGTTGAAATCTTGGAGCAATTGGGCTTTTTTATTCAGGTGATGATGCCCTCGCTGACAGCCCTTAAAGACAGTGACCAGCCCCTTTCAGAGCTGGTCACGGGTTTGGAAAAAGCGCTGGTGAGCCGGGCTCAAGTCTAGGCCCAAGTCTAGGCCGGTTAATCGGCTGCTTTTTCGGGCAGGGTCAAGGCAATGGCGGGTGAAAGCGTGAGCACGCAGCAGATCATCAAGAGCGTCTGCAGTGGCATTTTGGCTTTGTAGCCCATGCTGACCAATTCGGGGGCCATGGCTGAGAGGATATAGGTCACGCTGAACATCGTGCCCATGATCATGCCGATCACCATTGGGTTCATTTTCGGCTGGCTTTGCAGCAGGGTTACCAGCGGTGAGACACTCAAGAACATGCCCACGCCGGTCAGGGCCAGCATCAGGGTCAGCAGGCCTTTGTTGCTGCTCTGCAGGGCCATCAACGAGGCCACGGGCAAAAGCAGGGCGGCAGCCAAAATAAAGGGCTTGGTCTTTTTAAAGCGCTGCAGCAAAAAGCCGGTGGCAATCGAGCTGACACAGCCCCAGAGATTCAGCCAGCTCATCAATTGATTGATCTCGCCTTTGACCATTTTTTTGCGGGCCACTTCGTCGAGACCCTGCGCTGCGGGCACCAGCCAGCTCACTTCTTGGAAATAAATCGGCAGCCAATAATTCAGCACCAGATAGAGGGCCAAGGGGCCTGCAAACGAGAGTGAGACAATCCAGGTCACCGGCATTTTGAGGGTGTCGAGGTATTTCGGGCCTTCAGCTTTGGGGGCGTTGGCGGCCACTTCGCCTTTGGCTGCTTTGGCCGGGGCGGGGGCCAGGGGGCCAACCGCAAAGAGGCCAAGTAAAAACAGGCCGCTGAGCAGGCTGTAGAGCGCCAGGGTGTTTTTCCAACCCAGTGAAGCACTCAGGGGCAGGGTCAATTGCAGCGCGAGAATGATCCCGATATTCACGGCCACGCCATTAAAGGCGTTGATAATCGGGCGTTGATTCGCCTCAAAGATCTGCATGGTTACGGCCCCCATCAGGGCCACCCAAATGGCGCCGCCCATGCCAAAAATAAAACGGGCGACAATCCACATGCCATAAGCGGGCAAAAATGGAATCAACAGGCCGATCAGTATCAGGGCACCACTCAGGCGCATGGTCTTGGTCAGGCCCCAGCGGGCCGCCAGAATCCCTGCCAGAATCGGCACAATGCTTTTGGCCAAAGAGACAATTGAATAGAGTGAAGAGCCCTGTGAGACGTCTATCTGCAGGGTTTTGAGCAATTCGGGCAAAACGGGAACAATGCCCAGCCAGCTCATGCCAAAGGTGACATACATGCCAAAGAGAATGAAGGCGATGCTCCATTTTTTCTGGGCGGTTAAAGCGGGGGGCTGAGAGATCTGTGTTACTTGGGCCACAGTGCGCCTCCTTGAAATCTTTGAAAATTTAACCAAAGTTTAATACTTTTGAATTACAAGCCACTTACAAGCGGAATTTCTGGATCTGAAAGCGCTCAGGGCCGGTCTTAAAATATTAAGTATATAGAAAACCTTTGCTAAGTTTCTTTAAATTTTCGCTATAATGAAGGAAGGAAGTTTCCTTTCGCTAAGCTGTGCAAACCCAATACGCCTAAGAGCGTCCAATTGATCGGCCCCGTTCCACTGAACAAGGCACAGGTTTGGGCTTTGCAAACGAAAGCCGCAACTTCTAACCGGCACTTTTGTAAGTGCCTTGTAAGTGGCTTATTGTTTGATTCTAATTAAGATACTGTTAAGTTTTCGTTTCGGCTTATTAGTTTTGGGATTATCCAGGGAGATCCGATCCATATGCCTTTGTTCACACCGTTGCGTCGCCTGATTGGCGTTTCACTTGTCCTCTCCGCACTCGCGGCTTGTCAGTCTGGCCCTGTCTCCGCCCCACTTGGTTCACAATTGGGTTCACAAAACCCCGCTGCTTTAAATCGTCTGAGTGCCCAGTCTGCCCCTGTGGCTGACTTGCGCCCGGCCCAAACAGGGTTTGAAAATTTCCAAGTGGTCAAAACGGCCAAAGGCCAGTACTGGGAAAACATGGAATTGCTGCGCACCCCCGGTCTGCCCGTTGAGATTATGCAAGATCGCGGTCGCCAGCGCGACCCCGAAGTGGTGAGCTGTTTTGGCAACGAACTCCCGCCCTCAACCGATGTCTGTCTGCACGATGCCGGTGCCCCCGCCCAACTCGCCTCGCAAATCCCTGTTTTGCTGATTCATGGTGCCAATGTCAACGCGACCTCCAATTGGGCCACCCCGCCCTATACCAGCCGCAAAAGCGGGCTGATGCAACATCTCAAAAGCAAAGGCTACCGCGTTTTTGCCGTGACCTTTGCGAATAAACACGGCGATAATTTTGTCTGGGTCAACCACATTCACAACGCCATCACGCGCATCAAACAGATCACCAAAGCGCCCCTGGTGGATACCGTGGCCCACAGCAAAGGCGGCTTTAGCCTGCGTCTGTACACCTCGGACGTGCTCACGCCCGGCATGAAACCCTACCAAAAATCTGTCCGTAAGGCCCTGTTTATTGGCGCTCCCCAGCGCGGTATCGACTATACGTTCCGCCACTCGATTGTGCATTGGGCCCTGATTCCCGAAGATGATGACCCGGTTAAATATGCACCCGTGGCCTGGACCAAAGCGATTATCTACGGCACTTGGCGCGATGCCTCACGCAGCAATTTTGCGGGCCCCTATTTTAAAGGCCAGGCCCAGATGTTGGCCCGCTGGGACAAAACATATATGATCAGCCCCGCCAATCCCGATTGGTATACCACGTACAATGGCGGCAAAGGTTTTGTTAGCGAAAGCCCCGGCATTGATGCCGTGATCAATGCCTCGGGAGATATTGTGGGCCAAATGAAACGCTCACCCGTGCGCCCTGAAATTCAGGTCGGTATTTTGGCCGGCAACAGCCCCAGCATTCCTGGCATTCTCAATGAGACCGACGGTCCCAGCGACGGCTTGGCCCTGGTCAAAAGTGTCGCCGCAGCAGAAGACCTGACCGCCGGTGGTGCCAAATTGCTCGATCAGACCATTTTGCCCATGCACCATTTGCAGCTGATCTTTGAACCCAAGGCCATGGATTGGGTTGTGGCCCAATTGCAGAAATAGGCTTTGAAACGGCTTTTTCGCTTCAGATTATTTGCTGGACTCGGATTCTTAACTGCCTGTCAGGGGCTTGGTGCTTCAGACTCAAGCTCGGGCTCTGAAAAGGGCCCGGCAGCAGCAGAGGCTGTGTCCAACAGCCCTGTATTCACCCAAGAGATCTCTGTGCCCACGGGCTTTCAGGTGCAGGTCTTTGCCGATCAGGTCGGCCCTGCTCGGCATATTGTCAGCCGCGCCAATGGCGACGTCTTTGTGATTCTCAGTTCACCGGTTCAGGGGCATTGTTTGGTGGCCCTGCGCGATGCGGATAAAAATGGCAGAGCAGAGCAGTTGGAACGCTTTGGTGGGTCTGTCTGTGGCACGGGGCTGGCGATTGATACCTCTTTTCTCTATTATGCCAGCGGCACAGATCTCTGGCGGGTGGCCCTGCCCAGTGGGGGCATGAATGGCGCAAATGGCTTGCTTGTGCCCAGAGATCCGCCTCAGCGCTTGGTCAAAGACCTGGGCAACCCAAGCCAGCACAATGCCCGTTCGTTGGCCCTGGATGGCAAAGGTTCTGTCTATGTGAATGTGGGTGCGCCTTCCAATGCCTGTCAGGCCCAAGATCGCCGACCGGGTTCACCGGGGCAAGACCCCTGCCCGCTTTTAACTGAATTTGGGGGCATTTGGCGCTTTAAAGCCGATCAATTGGAGCAGACCAAAGCGACGGGGCTGCGCTATGCCACGGGCATTCGCAATGCGGTCGCGCTGGACTGGCACCCTGTTTCGGGCTTGCACTTGGCCCCACATGGACGCGATCAATTGGACACCCTCTACCCCCAGCTCTACAGTTCAGCTCAAAATGCCGAATTGCCTGCTGAGGAATTTGCCCAGATTCAATCCGGAGACGATCTGGGCTGGCCCTATTGTTATTACGATCCCGCCCAAAAGCAGAAAGTGCTTGGGCCTGAATATGGCGGCGAGGGCCAAAAAGTGGGGCGCTGTGCTTCTGCCAAAGCGCCTTTGATTGGCTTTCCGGCCCATTATGCCCCCAATGATTTGCTCTTTTATACGGGCAGTGCCTTTCCTGAGAAGTACCACGGCGGCGCGATGATTGCCTTTCATGGCTCTTGGAATCGCGGGAGTCAGCAGGAAGGGTATCAGGTGGTGTTTGTGCCTTTTGACAAGCAGGGCAAATACAGCCCGGCGGCCACAGGCCCAGGCTGGGAGGTCTTTGCTGATGGCTTTGCGGGCCGTAAAAATATCCGCAGTCCGGGGGAGGCAAAGTACCGGCCGATGGGCTTGGCGCAGGCGACTGATGGCGGGCTGATGGTGGTGGACAGTGTTGAGGGGCGGCTTTGGAAGATCGGTGTGGCCAAGCCTTGAGTTTTTGGGGCTGTGGGTAGATTCAGAGGTCTTGGAAGCTGTTGCAAAGGGGTGGGTAGGTATTGCTCCATGGGCTTGGGCATTCGGGATCGAGTAGGCACCCCAGTTACCTGGGGCACCTCTCACAGAAC
>CAZRFI010000030.1:0-23516 GCA_964598905.1 uncultured Candidatus Sericytochromatia bacterium
TCTTTCCGGGCCATCCCGAATTGCGCTTTTTGCAGGCCAAATTGCTGCTGCAACAGGGCCAAAGCGCAGCCGCTCAAGCCCTGATCGCAGAGCTGTATCTGGCCAAAGTGCCCCCCCAAAGCGCGTCACATTTGGCCCAAAACGAAAGTCTCTGGCTCTATGCCTATGAGTGGGAACACCATCTGGCCCAGCTCAGTTATCTCTTAGAAAAAGGCGTTTTTGCCCCCGAACAATTGGCTGAATACACAGCCCTTTTGGCACAGTGGCAGGATCTCTCTGAGCAGTTCAAAGGGCAAAATCCCTTTCAGTGCCAAGAGATCAGCGGCAAAGGAGTGGCTTTGCTTAAGCAGCCCTATTATCTACCTGATTTGCCCGAATTCAAAGCGCTTTTACACCCGGATTTGGATCTGGCTGCGGTCGCAGCGGCTTTTCTGGGGCAAAAATCAGGCATCGTCGTACTGGAGCCTTTGCTGAGACCGGAAGTTGTGGCGGCGCTGTATGAATACTGTCTGTGCGCCACGATTTGGCACCAGGCTTATGCCACAGGTTATTTGGGCTGCTCTTGGCACGATGGCTTTCATCCGGCATTGCTCTTTCAATTGGCCGAAGAATTGCAAACGGCTTTGCCCAGCATTTTTAAACAGCACAAACTCACCCATCTCTGGTCGTTTAAATGTGATCAGCGGGGCCGGGGCACCGGCGTGCATGGCGACGAAGCGGCCCTCAATCTCAATTTTTGGGTCACCCCCACAGCGGCCAATCTCAAGCCCGAGGCTGGGGGCCTGATCATTTACGATCAGGCTGCGCCCACGGACTGGTCGTTTAACCAATACAACCAGGCTGACCAAATTCCACAGATCTACGACTTTTTAAAACGCTCACAGGCCAAGCCCCACACAATTGCCTACCGCCAAAACCGAGCTGTTTTGTTTAGCTCAGATTTATTCCACGAAGCGGATCAGCTTGTGTTTGAACCGGGTTTTGTCAATATGCGCCTGAATATCACCCTGCTCTTTGGCACCCGGCAAAACACAGGTTAAAGGACTGAAAAAACATGGCCCTGCCTAAACAGATCGAAAAACTGCGGGTACAAACCGCCCGTTTGCAATTGCGGCCCCTGCCGCCTGAAAAAGCCCAAATCGTGCTCGATTACCACCTGCGCAACCGGGACTTTTTTCAGCCCTGGAACCCCAAACCCAGCAAAGACTTTTATCAATTGGACTGCCAAGCAGAAAAATTGGCAGGGGATCTGGCTGAAGCCCAAGCAGGAAGGCTGCTGCGGCTTTGGATTTTTAATCAAGCAAACCCGCAGCGCATCTTGGGCCATATTGCCCTCTCGAATATTGTCTGGGGAGCCTTTCGCTCCTGTTTTTTGGGCTATAGTATCGACCAAGACCAAAACGGCAAAGGCTATATGACCGAGGCCCTGGGGGCAGCCGTGCAATTGGCCTTTGGTCCTTTAAAACTACACCGTTTAGAGGCCAATATCATGCCCAAAAACGCAGCTTCGATCCGTGTGGTCGAAAAGTTGGGCTTTGTCTGCGAAGGCACCTCCCCCAAATACCTCAAGATCAACGGACACTGGGAGGACCATTTGCACTATGTCATCCGCAATACCGCCCTTGAATAAGCGAGAATAAAGGGGCAGATAACGTGACAATGGGCCAAGGCCTGATATATTGATCTCAATCACCATGAACAGACATTGTTTATCTCTGCTGCGTGCCGGTCTGCCGCCTTTGTTGCGCGCACCGGGGTGTTGGCTTTGGGGGCTGCTGATTCTGCCTCTAGTGTTGGGGTTGGGATTCAATTTATTGCTTTTTCAAAGCCCTGCCTTGGCCCTCGAAACGGTGATCCTCAGACCCCATCAAGAGGTGTACCCCCTCGGTAAACGGGTCGAAATCCTCGAAGATCCCGGCGGCAGCTTGCGCTTTGAACAGATTTTAAAACAGCCTGAAAATTTTCAGCTCAGCCAAGACGACACCCCCAATTTCGCCTTTTCCAGTTCGGCTTTTTGGCTGCATTTCCGCGTGCGCAACCCGCTGATTCAAGAGCAACTCTATCTCTTTGAAATTGGTCACCCCAATATTGACTATATCCAGGTCTATTTGCCCCGGCTCGATGGGTCTTGGCGAGAAATCCAGGCGGGACGACGCCTGCCTTTTGAAGCCCGCGAGGTCAAAAATCGCAACCAGCTCTTTCAGATCCGCATTCCGCCGGGTGTCACACGCGATTATTATTTTCGTGTCAAAAGCTCTTCGGCTTATTATTTGCCGCTGAATCTGCTCTCAGAACGGGCCTTTACCCGCAAAGACCACGAATCGCAATTGGGATTTGGCTTTTATTATGGCCTGATCTTTGTGATGATCTTCTACAATCTCGTGCTCTGGCTCTCGGTGCGGGATCTCAATTATCTCTATTATGTGCTCACCCTGCTCTTCTTACATTTGCTCTTTCAGGCCACCAATAATGGCTTGGCTTATGAGTATTTCTGGCCCAAAGCGGTCTGGTGGAACAACCATTGCCTGGGCTTTTTTCTGGCTCTCTCGATCTTTTTTACCATTTCTTTCTGTCAGCATTTTTTGCAGCTCAAAAAAAATGTGCCGCGACTCAATTGGGTTCTCAATATCCTGCGTTTTGTCAGCCTGGGCCTCTCGATCTTTAATTTGACCCCCGATGAAACCTTTACCTCTTGGCTCTCGATTTATTGGGGCAGCAAAATTGCCATTGCAGCGACACTTTTGATCTGGATTTCGGGATTTAGGGCCTGGCGCTTGGGCTACCAGGCCGCGCGTTATTTCTTGATCGCCTGGAGTTCTTTGGTGCTGGGTGCTTTGGTGACGGGTTTTACGGCCTATAGCTTGTTGCCCACCTCCTTTTGGACCACCTATGCCCTGCAAATTGGCACAGGGATTGAAGTCGTCTTGCTCTCAATGGCCTTGGGTGATCGCCTGCGTGTCGATCAGCAAAAAATCATGGAGGCCCAGGCCACCCGCCTGCAGCAAGAAAAACTGGCCAAGCAATCCCAAGAGCGCATGGTCGAACGCCTCAAAAAACTTGATCGGCTCAAAGATGAGTTTATTGCCAATATTTCCCACGAATTGCGCACGCCGCTCAATGGCATTATTGGCATTTCTGAGTCGATGTTGGATGGGGCCACAGGCGAGATCAGCCGCGAGCAAAAATACAATCTTTCACTGGTGATTTCCAGTGGCCGCCGACTGTTTCACTTGGTCAATGATTTGATCGACTTCTCCCAACTCAAACACAAAGAGATTCAATTGCACCTCAAACCCGTTTGGATGCGGGAGATTGTGGAAGTTGTGCTCAAACTCTCCAAGCCGCTGGTGGGTCAAAAAGATCTCAAACTGATCAACAGTGTGCCCGAAGATGCCCCGCCCGTGATGGCCGATGAAGACCGTATTCAGCAAATCTTGCACAATTTGATCAGCAACGCAATCAAATTTACGCCCGCTGGCAAAGTCGAGATCACGGCCCACGTCACCCGCCAACACCTCGAAATCACGGTCTCAGATACGGGGCCGGGCATCCATGAGGCCTGGCATGAGCGGATCTTTGAGAGCTTTGAACAGGCCGATGGCTCTGCCACCCGTGAACATGGCGGCAGTGGTTTGGGTCTGGCAATCACGCGCCAATTGGTCGAACTCCACGGCGGGCGCATACGTGTCGATTCAGCCCCCGGCAGAGGTTCCCATTTCCACTTTTTGTTGCCCCTGGCCGAAGACATTCAACCGCAAGAGGTGCGGGTGCCTCGCATTCGGCTTTTTCCCTCCACAGGTGAGTTGGAAGAGGTCAAAGAATTGGTCAGGCAGACCCGGCCATTGGCTGAATTGCCCAGCGAAGAAGCCCCTTTTAGGATTTTGATTGTCGATGACGAGCCTGTCAATTTGCAGGTCTTGGTCAATATGCTGGCCCTGCAACGCTATTCCGTGACCAAAGCCAACAGTGGCAAAGAGGCCTTGGATGCGATTGAAAACCAGACCTTTGACCTGATTCTGTTGGATGTGATGATGCCCAAAATGTCGGGCTACGAGGTCTGTGAAGCGGTACGCAAACAATACCCCGCAAACTCCCTGCCAATTGTCTTTCTCACAGCCAAAAACCAGGTTGCGGATCTGGTCCAGGGTTTTGAAACGGGGGCCAATGACTACCTCACCAAACCGGTAGCCAAAAACGAGCTATTGGCACGGATCAAAACCCATATCCACCTCTCCAAGATCAACCTCTCTTATGCCCGCTTTGTGCCCGATGAATTCCTCAAGTTTCTGGGCCACGAAAGCATTTTGGACGTACGTTTGGGCGATCAGAGCCAACAGGAAATGAGTGTGATGTTTTCGGATATCCGCTCTTTTACCACACTCTCTGAGCAACTCAGCCCCAAGGCCAATTTTGACTTTCTCAATGATTATCTCAACCGCATCAGCCCGATTATTCGCGTGCATCAGGGGTTTATCGACAAGTATATTGGCGATGGGATCATGGCGCTCTTCCCCGAAGAGCCCCAGCAGGCTGTGGACGCTGCCGTGGACATGTTACACGAGGTGACCGTGTTTAACCTCGAGCGGCAGAACAAACAAGAATTGCCGATCCAGATCGGCATCGGCCTGCACACAGGTCTGCTGATGCTGGGCACCATTGGCGAAGAACAACGCATGGAAGGCACCGTGATCTCCGACGCGGTCAACACTGCGGCCCGCCTCGAAGGCCTGACCAAACTCTATGGCTCACAATTGATCATCTCCGAACAGACGCGCAGCAAATTGAGTCAACCCGAAAAGTACAGCATGCGCCATTTGGGCTGGGTGCGGGTTAAAGGCAAAATTCAATCGATTTCGATTTTTGAAATCTTTGATGCCGGTATGGTCGAAGATTTTACGGCCCGCTTTCGCAGCCTCGATCTGTTTGAAAAGGCCGTGGCAGACTATTTTAACCGCGAGATTGAAGCGGCTCGGATCGGCTTCCAAGCCACTCTCGATGCCAATCCCCGCGATACAGCGGCCCGCTATTATTTGGAACGCTGCGAGCGATTTTTGACCCAGGGTTTGCCCGACGATGTCAGCCCGGTCTTTGTCTGAGTATGGCCCAAACACCGCTCTCGGTTTTGCGTTATGCCTGTCACTATCTGCCCGAAATCTTTAGGCCTGCCGCGCAAATGCCAGCCATGTATCATCTGGCAGATTCGTTGCTCTGGGTCCCCAGCGGGATTTTTGAATGTGAATTGGGCAAAAACCGCAGCGAATTGGCCTTTGCTGCGGGCGTGATTCCCAGCGAACCTGTCTGGACCCTGTTGCAGCCCTTTTTGCTGCGCACCTGTCAGGCCCCACCGAACCCACTCAGACAAAACCTGAATCGCTTTTTAAACGCAGCCCAAAAGCCTGGTTTTCTCCAGGACTTTGCTTGCTCTTCGCTCTGGTTTGAATGGGCCTTGCCCCCAGGTCCACATCCCCCGCTGCTGGATGGACTTTATCTCAAGTCAGATCACCTGGATCACCCCCGTTATGCGCTGAAAGACTGGAAAAATTTCTCAGAAGAACTTTTTTTCGCTTTGACGGGCTTTCCCTGCCCCCCCCTGGAAAAGGAACAGATCGACACCGTCCTTGGACTTTTGCCAGAATCCGTTCAAGCCAGTTATCTGGGCCTGATGTTCGCCCGCAACAATACCCTCAAACTCTGTTTAACCTGCCCAGAGCTGGATTCACTCAAAACCCTGATCGCGCGATTGGAATTGCCGACCCAGGCCATATTTGGCCTCTTTGACAGACAGGTTGCGATGTTGGGCGATTTTTGGGTTTTAAATCTCGATTTGGGCCCGCGCTTTCGCCAGCGCTGGGGCCTCGAAGCGTATCTCCATCCCAGTTATAAACAGGATGGGGAGATCGTCAAAAACTGGACCTATTGGCTCAATGCCCTGTCTTTGTGTACCCCAGAACAGGCGGAGGGCATCCGTCAATGGCAGACAGAACCTTTGCCTTATGAGCAAGACCCTGCGGTCAGAAAAGCCAATTACAAATGTCTGAATCACTTTAAGTTTATTAGCGAAGAGGGGGAGTTAAGTCTCAAAGCCTATCTATTTTTCGCCTGTCGCTATCTCAGAACCGTCAGTCGCTGAAGTGCAGACATGTTCTGAGCACAAATTCCGTGTTAATATTAAGCAAGCATTAAATAGTTGTTTTTTTTCTGTTTTGAGAGACAGGTGAGAACAGGCTTTCTCAGATAGAAATGACATCTGAGATTCTGTCTATATTTTCAAAGGAGCTTTCCCAACCATGGCCAATACGTGGGTCCAGATTTCCAATTCCGTCCGTGTCGCTGACCCTGTGACCATTCTTGCCGCCTCTTATGAATCAAGAGCTACCGCCATCGCCAAGCTCTTTGTTCCAATCGCCTCTTTTGCTGGCGATACGGCTCAAACCGCCACTGACGGTTCGTTTAACTCCACTCCAGCCTCCACCCTCAAATCTTCCACCGCCATTCTGGCCACCCCCTCCAATATTCTCAATGCCGGCAATACCCTGGCCGGGGCCAATTTGGTGACAGCCAAACCCCTGATTGTCCGGGTGCGCCGCGATGAATTTACAGGCGAAGTTCTCAATTATGGCGTTTTTAACGCCGATGGTTCTGTTCCTGGCCGGGTCGGTGCGGGTTATACCCCCGGCCAAGCTGGTGATCCGTTTCTGCCCGATGGCCCCGATGGCGTGGCAGGCAATGCCGATGACCCCCGTTATGTCGTCGATCGCATGACCGGTCAGGTCTACCTCAAAAACGCCGCTGGAATTGTGGGCGTGAACCTAGATGCCAACGTCGGTGCCGAAATTGTTACTGGTGCTGCCGGTGTCGGCAACGTGATCGGCATCGCCGAATTTAAAGCCCTGGAAGGCGCCGCCTTGAGTACGGCCCAACAGCAAGCCAGTGAATTGTCCAACGTGATCCAGTCTTTGGCCACCTTGATTCGTGGTTTTAAAGACTCCGAACGGAATATGTTGAACACCATCCGCTAGCCCCCCCATTTTATTAGACAGAATTAGCCGCTCTGGATCTCCAGGGCGGTTTTTCATTGCCTCTGTTCAGGGTGTCTTTAAAAGCTGCTCAGCGCAGTCTTTGGCCTGAGCAACAGAACTGCGCCAATCTTCGGCCATGACAAATAATTCGGGCCAGGCAGTCTGGGTCTGAACGGCTTTTTCAAATCCCTTTATACAGCATTCAAGGGCGACAAACCCCAGACTCGAAGCCGCAGATTTCATGGCGTGTAAGTCCGCTTCGAGGCTTGGATAATCATGTCTGGCCAGGGCTGTTTCAACCGCTTGGCGGTAGTGCTCGGTTTGACTTAAAAACAGGCTGAGCATTTCTGCCAGCAGGGCAGATCCCCCCACCCCCAAAATGCTTGTGAGTATTTCTTGATCCACGGTGGCTGTGTTCATGAGGCTAACTTTGGCTCTGTTCCTTGTTGCTATTATCTTGCTGGTATAATGATGTATTCTTAATTGTACGAGGCTTTTCACAAAGTATGCCTGTGTTCCTGTCTGCGCCCCCCCAAATTTCGCTGGTGAATATTTTTACCGAACCCTATAACAATGCCGTGGCAACAGCCCGCACCTGTTATTCTTCGGAACTGGTGGGCGTGCCAGCGGTCAGTGGTCAGGGGCAGAGTGAAGAGATTCAGATGCAGCGCCAGGCCATGCGCGATCGCATTGCTGCCAGCACCTATGAAGCAGGTCACCACACCACCTTGCAACACGCCCATGTACAATTTGCCCTGAGTGGTGTGTCTCGCCATTTTCTCTGGTCTTTTTTGCACGCTTTTCCCTACTACAACAGCGAACAGCAGAGCCAGCGCTACGTACATGTCAAACCCGGCAAGGTGATTGAGCCTGATTTTGGCTCTGAAAAATTACAAGCCATTTACGGGGCCTGTTTGCAAGATCAGATGGACACCTACGAAACGCTTTCACTTCAGCTCTTTGAGACCGCAGCAAACGAATACTACCGGATTTTTCCAGGCCGAAAAAAACAGGCCGAAAAATACGACCGTGAGATCAAAAAAAAGACCCAAGAAGTGGCCCGTTATGTTCTGCCAGTGGGTACCTTTGCCAATCTCTACCACACCGTTTCGCTGCTGACACTCTTGCGCTACCACCACATGGCCGAACAGGCCGACGTGCCCCAAGAGACACGCTTGGTGATCAGTGCCATGTTGGCGAGTGTCAGACAGGCCGATCCGCTGATTGAGCAATTGATTGAGTCACCTTTGACTTTTGAAGACATGCCCGAAAGTACCTATTGGTTGCAAAGCCCCCTGACTGATCGGCGTGAATTTATCTCCCATTTCGACCAATCGCTGCAGGGCAAGGTCTCGCATTTGGTGGACTGGAAGATCAACGCTGAGACCACAATGGCCGAAGCCGTGCGCGAGGTGCTTGGGCTGCTGCCAACACAGATGTCGGATGCCGAGGCCCTGGCCCTGGTACTCGATCCTTCCCGCAACAAGGTACTTTCGACGACCTTAAATACCACGACCCATTCCAAATTGACCCGTGCCCTGCATCACCCGCATTATACCTTTCGCAAAAAGCTCAGCCACGCCGCCGATTCTCAAGATCAGCGCCACCGCATGGTGCCAGGGTCGCGGCCCATTTTGGGACTGCATCTCAACAGCCGCCCAGACTATATCACCCCCCGGCTGCTGGAAGCCGACTCCGCCTGTTTAGAAATCTACACTGCTTGCATGGAGCGGATTTGGGACCGTATCAACCAATTGCGCGAAGGCGGAGCCTCGCTAGAAATGGTCAGTTACCTCTTGCCCAACGCCGTGAGCGTGCGCTTTAGTGAGTCGGGAGACCTCTTGAATATGCACCACAAACTCAAGGCCCGACTCTGTTACAACGCCCAGGAAGAGATCTGGCAGGCCTCTCTGGATGAGTTGGCCCAAATCACCGCCATTCATCCCCAAATTGGGGCCTATCTGCGCCCGCCATGCGGTCTGCGCCAAATGGGGGGCCGCACGCCCTATTGTCCCGAAGGGCAACGCTATTGTGGCGTGCCCGTCTGGCGTCTGCAACCGGCTGAATACGAAAGGCTGCTTTAAAATGCTCCGATTTAAATGGACTCTTAAATGGCCCCTTTTACCCCTCTTGTTATTGGCAAGCCTCAATACGGGCTGTGAAGAAGATCCGCTCCAACCCACTGCCAATGCCTCTCCCAGCGCCAGTGCCTTGGCGCCGCCAGTCAATGCCCAAGCCCCCGCCAAACCCACCGATGTACAAAGCCTGCTCAATCTGCTCACAGGCAATGGCTCCAAAACTTGGCAGGTGACCAAACGCACAGAAGACGAAAGAGATGCGGGGCTTGACTGTTATCTCGATGATCAGATCAAGATTTTTCGCAAAAACACGATTGAACTCCGCGTCGGCAAATCCCTTTGCCGCTATGATGGCGCCCCTGTCAAAGACCGCCTTGGCGGCTGGCAAATGACCGATGGCCTGAATTTATTCCTGCGTGTGAATCCCGAACAGCCCTACGAATTAAAAATTCTCGCGCTCAATGCCAACCAGATGGAAGTGTCTTATATCAGCAACAACGGCAAACGGGTGCGCGAAACCTATATCGCGATTGATTTGGGCGAAAATGAAGCCCCCACTCCCGCGCCATTGGGTTCAAATATTGGTCAACCGCCTGCGTTGAGTCCGCCTTAAAGTCAGGCTATACTGTCTGCATGTCAAACACGCCACTTCGTTCTATTATCCAGACGGCCTCGCTGGTATTTGCCCTGGCACTGTCTGCCTGCCAACCGGCCCGCGATCCCAATACCTTGCGCTTTTCGACTTGGGGCAGCCCCGAAGAGATGGCGATTCTCAACCCGCTTGTCAAAGAATTCCAGCAATTGCACCCCGAGATCAAACTCGAATTGATGCATATCCCAGACAAATACTTCCAAAAACTGCATACGTTAATTGCTGCCAATCTGTCGCCAGACGTGGTCTTTGTCAATAATATCCAATTTCCGATCTATGCCTCTAACAAGGCTTTTTTGCCGCTGGAGAAATACCTGAGCGCCAGCAAAGTACTCAAGGCCAGCGATTTTTATCCCCAGACTCTGGACGGTTTTCGCTTGGAGGGCCAATTGCAAGGGATTCCCCGCGATGCCTCAAATATGGTCGTCTTTTACAACCAAGCACTCTTCGATCAGGCAAAGGTACCCTATCCCAAGGCCAATTGGACCTTGCAGGAGATGATCAAGACCGCCCAGGCCCTGACCCTGGACGCCAACAAAGATGGCAAACCCGAGCAATTTGGGGTGTCGTTTCAAAACCACTTTCTCTTCTGGACCCCTTACCTCTGGAGCATGGGGGGCGACTTCTTCTCTGCCGACCGCAAACAAGCCCTGCTCGAAAGCCCGGAAGCCTTAGCAGGCATTCAAATGCATGCCGATCTGCGTCACAAATACCACGTCGCGCCCACTGCGGCTGAAGCGGGCAGCAGCACCATGTCTCAGCTCTTTGTCCAGGGCAAATTGGCGATGGTTGTCAATGGCCGCTGGGCAGTGCCGCTCTACCGTCAAAACCTCAAATTCAAATGGAATATTGCCCCCTTTCCCAGTGGGCCAGCCGGCTCGATCGTCGACGCCGACGCCTCGGGTTGGGTGATCTCACGCCAGAGCAAACACCCCGATCAGGCCTGGAAATTGATTGAATTTTTAGCCGCCCGCAAAGCCTCTGAGGCCTTTACTCAGCCCGGATTGATCATTCCCGCCCGCAAAGACGTGGCTCAGTCGGTCGTCTTTCTCAATCCAGATCAGCCCCCCAAAGATGCGGTCTATTTCCTCGATGCCCTCAAATCCGGCAAACCCACCCCTGCCATTCCCTATTGGAATGAAATGCTGGAAGTGCTCAACCGCTCACTGGAGCCCGTTTGGGATGGCAGAATGCCAGCAACCGAAGCCTTAAAAGGCATCAATAAACAGATCGAACCGCTGTTATAAAAATGGCAACACAAGCAGAAAAATGCCCACAATGTGGCCACGACACCTTGATGACCCTGCCCGGTGCCAAACGCAAATCCTGTACACTTTGCCATTTTATTCCTCCGAATGAGCAAGACACCTCTGCACCGGCACCGTTTCAGGGCCATATGGTCGATCGCAGCAAACACAAACGCAAAAAGACCCTGAATCTCTCTTCTCATCTCGGAAGTGTATTTTTACTGCTCTGCGCATATGGGGCCTACCAATATGTCAATCAGGAGCCCAAAGAGTTGGAAGGAATGCGGGCCATGGAGCGGAGTTACCACAAAGTCACCCGTTTGATCACCCAAGATGCGCTGGCCTCGGCATCGAGTCGGGCCAATTTGCACAGGCTGATCAAACGCGAAAAGGCTGTGGTTTTACATCTGCCCGTCAGTCCCTGTCTCAAAAACCCGCGCATATATCTCTCCAATTTATACACTATTTTTGAAAAAGGCCTGGAAAATTCCAGCTATAATTTTGGCAAGAACCGGCGGGTGATTTCGATCAGCTCAAAATTTGTGGAAGGCGCTTCCGAGTGCATTGAAACCCATGCCCCGACTCAATTTACGTCTTTGCAAATCTTCGCTGATTTTCCCGAACTCCCACAGGCCAAGTCTGAATCATAACCCCCCTGTGTAGCGGGGAGCCCCTCAGAGTTCGGGCTGGTAACGCCCATAGAGCAGGGTCACGTTGATGCGGCGGTTGAGATAACCGGGCTCAAAATCCACCTGATCGGTGCTGTGAAAAAAGCGGGAACGAAAGATCACCGCTCGGTTTTGGCGGTAGGCAATTTTGATCGGCTTCACTGCTTTTTCGGAAATCAAAGCGCTCATTTTTTCGGTGGCATTGTTGAGGGTCTCAAAGTCCCAGTCAGGCGGTGCTTCAATCGGATAGACCAAGAGCCCCCCGTGTTCGGGATCGCGATTGGCCTGATCAGGGGTCAACCAAAAATTGATATTCACCGCTGCACTGTCGGCATGGAGGCCAATCCCCGGACAGTGGCTGTCGTGGTTATAGCCCCACATTTGCAACAGGGACCAGGCCCCCAGCACACTGGGCAGAGTCTCTTTGAGTTCACGCGCTGTCTGGTACAAAAGTGGACAGCTAAAACCGTCGTCGATATAACTGCCGAGATAGCCCCCCTCTTTGTGATCATCGTGCCAGATGGTTGATTTTTGACAAAAATGCAGAATCGCTTCGAGGGCGTCTGGGGCCAGAAAATTGTCGACCACGACCAGCCCCTCGGACAGAAAGGTCGCTTCAATCGCCTCTGGTTCGGTGATTTTGACCACCCGCGAGGGGAAGGCAGGCACCGGGGAGACATGCACATTGCGCCCCCAATAAGGGGAGATCGGCGCGTGCTGTTGAGCACTGAGTTTGAGTGGGTAGGTGATCAGGCCCCGAGCGCTGAGCTCGCGCATCAGATTATGGTAATTTTCGCTCAAGACCTGAAAACTGGCGGGCAAATAGCGGCCCTGCAACAGAAATTGGAGTTGCATCTGATCAAAATCGAGCTTGCTCCAAGAGGTGCGAATTTTGCTGGGCACAAATTCGGCGACTTGGGCCGGGATGGCTTCGCGCAGATCGTTCCAAGCCACGCCCCGGCGCAGGCGATAAGCTTTGCCAAATTGAATGCCCGCAGCATCCCAATTGCCCACAGACAGCTCCAAGCGGCCCAAATAAACCGCAGCGGGGCTCTCCAGCGGAAAGAGTTTTAAGACATAGGCATAGCGCTCGCGGGCCCCCTGCAAATCGCCCTGCAAAAACAGCAAATGGCCCCAGGCATAATGCAATTCGGGATTGCCTGGTGTCAGCCGCAAAGCCCAGTGCAAATGGTTTAGGGCAGAGCCGGGCTGGTTGGGCATCAACTGTTTCATGCGCATTTCATGTAAACTGGCCAACAAAACCGAAAGGATTTTGAGGGCTGCAATGGCGACGATCAGGTCTAAGAGCGAAAAATTGAGTTGTTGTTCCGCTGGCAAAAATGCAATATTCACACAGGCCGCCACGGTGGTGATCGCCAAAAGCACAAACAGGGCCCAGCTCAGGCCCAGCAAAATCCGCAGAACCCGTGGACGGTTTTGAAGTCTGTTTAAAATTGATCCTGTAACCATTCCCATGCCGGAAGCCACCATTTACCACTGCGCGACAGTGTATCTCCGGCCTCTTCGGCCTCGGAGAGCAATTGTCGGTGATCGGGGGTTCCCCCGTACATGCCCCAATAGATCTCACCCATGCCGGGATCGTGTAAAGAGAAAAATTGGTTTTTTTCTGAGCCCAAATAGATTTGATTGCCCGCCAAAGCCGGTGAGCCATGGATCGGCTGGCCAGCATAAAACTTCCAGCGATAGACACCTTTGTGATTGAGGGCGTAGACATAGCCATCGCGGGAGGCGAAATAGACAGAACGTGAAGAAATCGCTGGTGTGGAATAAATCGCATCTTTGACAGGGTATTTCCAGAGCAAACGCCCGGTTTTGCGGGAAATGGCGTAAAAATGTTTGTCGTTGCTGCCGATATAGACCCGGTCTTGGTAGACCACAGGGCTGGACTCTTCGATATATCCCCGTGTTTCGTAGCGCCAGCGCAATTGGCCATTTTCGGTTTTGAGCGCGTAGAGACTGCGATCCCAACTGCCAATATACAAAGTGCCACTGTGTAAAACAGGGGAAGACTGAGAGAAATAGCCACCCGAGCGGAATTGCCAGACCAAGGTGCCCGTATTGCTGTCAAGGGCATGGACCTGCTGATCCCAACCGCCAAAGAAGACCTTGCCATAGCCCACAGCGGGAGTGCTATCAATCGGGTGGGTGATAAAATAACGCCATTCCTGAATGCCGGTTTTGGCATCAAGGGCATAGAGACTGCGATCACGGCTGCCAAAATAGACCTTGCCATAACCCGCTGCAACCGTGCCCAGAATAGCCCCCTGGGTCAAAAAATTCCATTTGAGTCGCCCGGTTTTGAGATCCAGGGCATAGAGGTTGTGGTCGGTTGAGCCAAAATAGACCGTGTCTTGATAGACCGTGGGATAGCCCTGCACATGGCCTCGGGCCTGATAGCCCCAGAGCATTTTGTGGTTGCGGCCATCCAGGGCCACCACACTGTCGGTGATCACCTTATCGCGGTCGTCTTTGCGCTCTTTTTTTTGGTAGCCCGAAAGCACGATATCTTGGGTGCCATCTTGGTTGATATCCACCAGCGTGATTTTGGGATCCCAATAGCGACTGTGCATAATCCAGCCCAATTGACCCGGTCGGCCCACACATCCGGAGGACAAAACCAGCCAAGCGCAGAACAGGATTAAATAGCAGCGTCGCGCCAAATTCAATGCATTTAAATTCAATGCTATCAAGCCTCTCAAGGAATAAGCCCAGTATACCCCAATTTGGGGGTACGGGTTCAGGCCTGTTCTGGGCCCCATTACCCTTGATGCGCTGTTAATCTAGAGCAAAAGCCCTCGCCTTTGATAAAATACAGGCAGAGACCCAATCTATTGACCCGAGTCATGATCCAAGAGAAACCACAGGCAGGCAAAGATGGAGAGACTTTGTGGCAATTGCGCTTATGGTGCAACCGCTTACACCCGATATGGTGACGAAGACGAGAACTACGTGATCTGTCAGATCAAAGAACACGAAAATCTCAACCGCAAGCCCGATCGCTACAGCACCAGTTCTGCAGTTTCACGCATGCATGTCCAGCGCGATGCCTGCCTACATTGGCGCTCTGTGGCAGAACCATCCAGGGCCAAAGAACAGCCCCTGCATATGCTCCAAAGCAATCAAACATCCGATGCCGATTACGACCTGATTCGCCCAGCAGCCAGTGCCTCGCGCTCGCAGGAACAAGAAGAGCTGAAAAAACTCAAGCTGCAGTTGATCCAAAAAGACCAAATGGTGATGTCTCTGCAGACCCAGAATATGTTTCTCAGTGAACAATTGGCAGAACTGCAGCAAGAATTGGCAGAACTCAAATTATCGATGCAACAGGTGCGCTATTTTGACCCCAGCTTGCTGGCCCAAATGGACTATTTTGCCCTGCTTGGGATAGGCCTCGACAGCAAACCCGATCAGATCAAAGACGCCTACCGGAACAAAATGAAGTTCTACCACCCCGATCGCTTTGCCACCATTGCCCGGCTGCTCAATCAGGCCTATGAGACCTTGATGGATACCGAAGAGCGCAGTAAATATTTGCAAAAATTGCGGGCAGAACGTGCTCCCGGTCTCTGAAGGCTTTTTTGCTTACCCAGTGGATATGCTCACCCTGGGGGGTTTTTCCTGTGTTAAACTGATTTCAATTCAGGTGCCCAGGATGGAATCATGCCCAAACGCTTTCATATTCTCGCTGCAACCGCTTTGATCTGCTCTGCTTCACCCGCTTGGGCGGAAGAGGTGTTGATGCCCGTCCCTGAGATTCAGCGCGGCATGGAGGGAACCTGCCGCACCGTCTTTCAGGGCAAAACCGTAGAGCCCTTTGGATTTAAAGTCCTGAGTTTGATGCAAGGTATGTTGGGCCCAGGGCAAGACGTGATTCTAACCCGTCTGACCGGTGATAAAGCTGAATTTACAGGGGTTGTGGCCGGTATGAGTGGCAGTCCCTGTTATATCAACGGCAAATTGATAGGCGCACTGGCCTATCGCTTTGGCAATTTTACCAAAGAGCCGATTGCGGGCATTACCCCGATTCAGAACATGTTGGATATCTTTAAATTGCCGCTTGAACCCGCAAAAACGGCAAGCAATACCTACATCCCTCAGACCTATCAGCAAAGTCTCAACCAGCTCCAAAAGACGCAGCCTGCTGCCTCTGCGGGCTTTCAGCGCATCGCCACACCGCTCTCCTTTGGCGGCTTTCGCAGCGAGGTCTTGGCCCATTATCAAGCGGACTTAGAAAAATTGGGTTTTCAGACTGTGATGGGCGGCATCAGCACACCCAGTGCGGGTTCAATCGCGAATCCAGATATGCCCGACAAGCTCGAAATGGGTGGGGCCGTCGCCGGACAAATGGTGCGCGGGGATCTCTCGATCGATGGCACGGGCACCGTTTCTTATATCGACAAAAACCGGGTTTTGGCCTTTGGTCACCCGTTTTTTAACGAAGGCTATGTGCAAATTCCGATGGCCACAGCTTATATTCACCACATTCTTTCGAGCGAAGCGGGTTCGTATAAAATGTCGCAATCGGGGCGCGAAGTCGGCACCATTGTCCAAGATCGCCTGACCGCAATTTATGGCGAAATTGGCAAAAAGACCCCGATGATCCCAATGCAAATCCAAGTCCAGGATAGCGCCAGCGTCGATCCTGCTCAGCTCAAATTGGAAGTGTTTCAGAGCCCGAGCTTAACCCCCATGCTGATGGCCATGAGTATTCACAATGTTTTGACTTCGCGGCTCAATTATAATCTCGGGGGCACCCTGCTGCTCGAAGGCAGTCTCAATGTCGATGGCCAAAACCTGAAATTTCGCAATGATTACACCATCGAGCAGGGGCAAGACGTGGTGATAGTCGCTGTGCAAGATTTGGCCAATTCTCTGTTTGCGCTCTGGGGAAATCCCTTTCAAAAACCCGATATTCGCGGCCTCAATTTAAAGGTCAGCCTCAAACCTCAGCAGCGTCAGGCCCAAATTCGCCGCATTTGGACCGACAGTGACGAGATCAGACCCGGTGACTCGGTCACCTTGCATGTCGAACTTTCCAATTGGCGGCAGGAGCGGGAGATCCGCAACTTCAAAATGCAAATTCCCGCCAATACCCCTTATGGTCCGCTCACCTTGTTGGCCGGAGATGCCCGTGCAATTGACGGTTTAGAAGCCTCTGTGCGCACAGGTTTTACTGGCTACAACGATCTTTTAAGCCATCTGTTTAGCCAGCGCAGCAACAGTGATTTGCATTTGCTCTTGATTACCAACGAGGGGGGTATGGCCCAACACAGCACCCTCATGGCCAAATTGCCGGCCTCGGTGCAAGAACTCTTGTTTACCCCCGAAACCGAAAGTCTGACCATTCCGATTCGCTCTCCCGGTTCTGAGCAGAGAATAGCCACAGATGCCGATCTCAAAGGCCAAGCCTCGCTCCAATTGTGGGTCACTTCCCATGCCAAAGCCATTAATTAAACCGCTCACTTAACACGATTGATTTTGAGGAAGGATGTATCTCTCGCCCATGAAAAAGCTCCCCCTGATCGCCGCAATGCTCCTCGCATTTTCGCTTCCTGCACAGGCCGAATTTCCCAAAAACTGGTATTTAGAAGGGGTGGGCGACTTTTTAGACGGAGATATCCTCTCTACAGCCATTGAAGCCGATGGCTCCCTTTCTCTGGGTTTTGATATCCGTCCGGTGGTCAATCTGCCGCGCGGTGTGATCCTTGATGCCGAGAGCACTGGCAATCAATTGCTGGTGGGCACCGCCAATCCGGCAGCCGTCTACCAGGTAGATCTCAAACAGGGCAGCGGTTACCAAGTCAAAAATTTGTTACAGCGCAGCCAAGGTGTGATCTCTGCGGTTCTGCCCGAAAAAGAGGGAACCGTTTTGGCTGCGCTTTCGCCCTTTGGCCAAATTTACCGCATCGATGGCCCAAAAGCCGAATTGCTTTACTCCATGGACGAGCGCTATATCTGGGAAATGCAGAACGGCCCCCAGGGCGAAGTGTATATTTTAACGGGTGACTCCGGCTCGCTCTACCGCCTCGGCAGCGATCAAAAAATGACAAGGCTCTACCAATCAGGAGAAGCCAATCTCAAGGTTTTGCACCAAGACAGCCATTGGGGCCTGCTGCTCGGCAGTGGCAGCAAAGGCATTGTCTACCGCCATCAGAGCGGCAAAACCCAGGCACTTTTACACACCCCCTTTACCGAAATCACGGCTTTAACAGGGGACGGCAAAGGCAATGTCTTTGTGGCGGCCACCAGTGCCACACCCGAAAAAAACGGCCCCAAAAGTGCCATCTATTTTATCGACAAACAGGGTCGCAGCGATATGATCTTTCGCATGAGCAGCGAGACCGCATTTTCGCTCGAAATGGACAAGTCTGGCAGTCTCTTGATCGGCACCGGGCCCCGGGGCCGGATTTACCGCTTCAGCGATCCACTTTCGCCTGAAAAACGCATTTTGAGTCTTCCCGCCCGCTCTCAATCGCGGCAATTGGTCAAACTCTTGCAGGGGCCCGGCGAAGATATCTTGTTGGTGGGTTCTAGTCCGGCCCAAATTGAAAGCTACCAGGGCAATTATCTCAGCAAAGGGATTTATGAGACCCAGATCTTCAGCAGCAATTTGACCTCTCAATGGGGCAGCTTGCACTTTGATGCCGTATTGCCCCCTGAGACCGAAATCAAAGCCTGGTCGCGCAGCGGCAATACCGCTGACCCCGACAATACCTGGAGCGAATGGAGCGGCCCTTATAGCCGTCCCCAAGGCAATCAAATCAAGTCTCCTGAAGGCAAATATTTGCAGTTTCGCTTTGAATTGAGCAGCCGCAACCGCAAGCAAACGCCTTATTTGCACAGTTTTGACATCAGCTATCTGCGCGAGAACCTGCCCCCCTACCTCAAAGACGTCTATTTTTTGCAGCGCGGGATTTATTTTAAACCACATACCTTGGCCAAAGTCGAAGGGCCGCGCACAATTGAATTGAATCCAGCTGTTTTGGACAAATTGCGCCGCCCCCGTGGCACCGAAGAGATCTACCAAGAGTTAATGGCCCAAAAGGCCTCTGGCCCGATGCGCCTGCTGCAAGAGTACCGTCCAGGCATGTTGAGCTTGGCCTGGGATGTCGACGACCCCAACGGAGACGAGTTGCGCTATGAGGTCTGGTACCAGCCCTACGGTCAAAAAGAATGGAAAAAACTGGCCCAGGATCTGCAGGAGAATGTTTTCTCCTTTGATACCGCCACGTTGATGGATGGGGCCTACCATTTTCGGGTCTTTGCCCACGATCAGCTTTCCAATTCAGGTCCGAGCTTCAAGGTCTTCAAAGACAGCCAATTGATCACGGTTGACAATACCGCTCCCAGCATTTCCAATTTGGAAGCCAGTATTGAGGAGAAACATATTCGTCTGCGTTTCTCAGCCAAAGACAGCACCTCTCCCTTGGCTTATGCAGAGTATTCACTCAACGGCCAAAAAACGGCCTTGTTTCAATCCAAAGATGGGATTGTCGATGGCTTAGAAGAGCAATTTGAATTTACCCTGGCCAAACCAGGCAAAGGCCAACATTTTGTTGTGGTGCGGATTGTTGACCGTCTGGGCAATGTTCAGACCGCCAAAAAATCCTTTGAGATCCAATGATAACCTCAAAAAAATAGAGCAGGAGCTGAGTATGGACGGAGAAAATTCGTATATTCAAAATCTCTTTTGTGATTCGTTTGCTGGATTTGGGGCCACGGTTCCCGAATTGCTCAGCTTTGCTCTGGACGAGGTGGGACTGATGGATGAAAAAACCCTGGTCAATGGCAAAAGTGCCCGCGAACTGGCCGAGAGTTTTTACCGCAAACGCAACCGGGTGCGCCAAAACAGCCGCTTGGGCAATTTGCTGATTCAGGAGGGGATTATTTCCAAAGAGCAACTGATCGCCGCCCTGAGTTACCACGTCTCTGAAGATGTGCCTTTGGGCGAGGCTCTTTTGCGTTTGAATCTCTGTGGCCAAACAGAACTGGATTGGGCACTCAAACACCAAGCCAGTCTGCGCAGTCGGATTGGCTGAACGCAGACTTGCCGCTTTAAGAGGGCAAGAGTTGCGTTACCAATTGGTCAGCCAACGTCAACGCTTTTTGGATTTCAGGATTGTCTGGCTCCAGTTGGTACGCCAATAAAAAGGCATTGCGCGCGTCTTCATAGCGTTCCTGTTGCAAAAAGGCCAGGCCAATCCCGTTGTAGATACTCAAATTGGGCGCCTGAAGGTTCTGCGCCCGGTCAAAGAGTTGCAAAGCTTGGCCACTTTCGCCGGCTTCCAGCAGCAGATAGCCCAATTGGGTCATGGCCTCGGTATGGGTGGAGTCTTGCTCCAAAATATCCATATAATGGACAGACGCTTGGCCACTATTGCCCTCTGTACTTTCTAACCAGCCCAATAACATCAGCGCATCCACTTGTTTGGGCACAATCTTCAGCACTTCTTGCAGAAGCGCATGGGCCCGTTCAGGGTTTTCTTCTGCCAGTTCCAGCTTGGCCAGGTCGAGGCTGCTGAGATAAAATTCAGGGTCGAGGCCCCGCACCTTTTCGAAACAGCTGCGGGCAAGCGTGAGATTGTCTTCTTGTAAGGCAATCACCCCCAAATTGTGCAGCGAATCAACGTCATCGGCAGCCAAGCTCAGGGCCTTTTCAAAATCGCTGCGGGCTTCGTCCAATTGCCCCTCTTCCAGCCAAGCAATGCCGCGATGGCGAAAGTCAGAAGCCTGTTCTGTGCTGCTGCGTTCAATCAAGCCCGAATAGAGTTCGCGCACCTTGTCGAGTGAGCCAGCCCGAAAATGGTAACGGGCAATCTGATTGACCAGATCCCGTGAGTGTTCCATACTCGCCAACCATTGACCGGCTTTTTCCAATTGGTTTTGGCGCAAATAGAGATTGCCCAATTCAATTTTGACGGCCTGTAAAAGTGGCAAATTGTTCTCTTCAGCCAACACGGCATTGTTTGCCAATTTCAACCATCGCGTTTCCGCTTCACCTTCTTTGCCTTCGAGCAGATCGCAGCGTCCGAGTTCCAATTCAAATGTGGCCGCAGTATAGGCATCCAAAGCTTCCGTGTTGAGGTATTTGCGGGCCTCAGCGGGCTTTTGCCGCAGCAAGGCCAAACGCGCCAAACCCAGGCGGATATCCGTGCTTTGCGGATTTTCACGCAGGGCCCGGCGAAAATAATGATCGGCTTTTTCCAGGTCTTGTTGCATCAGATAGGCATTGCCAATACCTGCAAAGGGCTTCCAGGTCGTCGCTGCTCGGTCAGAGACAAGTGAGGTGAAGGCTTCCAAGCGCAGGGCCATGGCCGACTCAAAGGCCGCTACCGATTTTTCAAATTCCCCCAATTGACTCCAGGCACTGCCCAAATTAACCCAATAATCCGGGTTTTTCTGGCAGAGTTCAGGCGCATCCTGACAGGTTTTGAGGGCCAAATCAGGCTGGTGCATTTCGAGATAAATCGAGGCGATATAACACCAGCAGGCAGCCATATAGGTGGGCAAAGCATCCAACTTAAGGCTTTTTTCAACTGCGGCCAAAAAAGCTGCGAGGGCTTCTTCGTTTTCGTGATTGACACGGTGAGTTAGCCCCAAATTAAACGAATGAAACGGATTTTGTGGTTCTTTCAGCAAAGAGGCTTGAATCAATTCCAAATTGCGCAGGTATTTGTCCCTCTCGGCCATCAACTCACCGGTATAACCATAATGCAAGACCAAAACATCTGGCGCGGCCATGCGCTCAAAGATCAGTCCCTCTCGCCGAGGTTCGACTTGCTCGTGAATATACCCGGTATAATGCAGGTCAGGATGACGGGGAAAGAGACGCAGCATATAGTGTTCAACCGTATCAACTTCATTGCCCACCTTGTTAAAATTGCGTATTTTAAACTGGTAGCCAGTCAAATGGGGCTGTTGAATGCGGACCAGCTCCCGAATATTGCCCACCGTCTCAGGTGAGAGCACCTCATCGGCATCGAGAATCAAAACCCAATCGCCTGTGGCCTTTGCCAAAGCTTGGTTGCGGGCCTCAGAGAAACTGCCTGTCCATTCAAAATGGGAGACCAAGGCCCCCATCTCTTCGGCGATTTCGATCGTGCGATCCGTGGAGCCCGTGTCCACGACAATCATTTCATCCACTACTTCGCGCACACTTTCGAGGCAGGTGCGCAAGAAGCGCTCCTCATTTTTGACGATCATACAGAGCGAAATCCGATTCACAACAGGGGGTTGGGGTGCATTTGCGAGCAGGGCCTCCCATTCGGGCCAAGCCGTTTGCGCAGCCTCCGGCTCTTCAGCCAAGGCGGCCCGCACCTGCAAAAGACTTTCACGGGCGCCGACATGCTCTGGAACCAGGCGCAAAGCCTGTAAAAAACAGCGTTCGGCCAATTGGGTGGCCTGCAAATGGTAAAGGGCGATGCCCGCCACAGAATAGAGATTGGCATTTCCTGGCGCTTTGGCCAGGGCCTTTTGAAAATGAGCCAAGGCGCCAACAAAGTCTTTTTCCTGTAGTTTGAGACTGCCCAAATCCAAATGCAAAACCGGATTTTCTGGGTCTTCTTGGAGCACAGCTTCAAACAGGGCTTGGGCTTTTTCTACCTGCCCAGCGTGTAAAGCCTCTAAACCATTCAGGGTTTTTTCCTGCAGACGGGCCTGTTCCATCCGAAAAACAGGCTTGGGCAACAGCGCTTGCAGCCGCGCTTGGATTTTGGCATAGACATGCTCCCAGCCCAAATGGCTGTGAATATATTCACTGGCCGCTTGGCCCATAGCCTGATAATCCGCCTGTTTTTCAAAGAGCTGGCGCATTTGGTAGCGCAATTCAGCGCCATTGTTTTCAAGCCAGGTGGGAAAGCTGAGGGTGGGAATGCCCCCAATTTGTTTTTCTGCCCCTTTGACCCTGCGGCTTTTGAGCCAGATATTCAAATGATCGGGTTCAATTCCCAGCCGTTCCTCGCTGCCGCTCAGCACCACCGGCAGCCCGCAGGCCATGGCTTCAAAGATGGTCTGGCCAAAGGCTTCGGCCCGAAAAGGACTGACAAAGGCCTGACAGGCAGTATACAAGCCGGCCTCTTCTGACGGACTCAAAGCGCGATCAAGGTAAATAATCGGGGGGTTGTCGGGATTGGCCTGATAGGCCCGAATCTGTTCCAAACAAAAGTGATGATCCTGTGAATCCGAGATCCTTGTATCCCGAATCACCAAGCTGACATTTTCATCAGGCAAAAATTCGTCAGCATACGCTTTGAGCAAAAGATCAATGCCAGAATACCAGAGTGCCTCTCCCGAAAAGAGAAAGCAAAAACGGCGCCGTCCAGGCAGACGCAGGGGCTCCGCCTGCGGATGAAAGCAGGAGCTGTCTACCCCTGCGGGAATCACGACAACCCGCTCAGGAGAGAGGCCCTCACGCAGGTAGATACTGCGGTTTTCGGGGGTATGTACCCAAATTTCATCGCTGGTAAAGCCCAAAAGTTCGGGCCACTCCTGGGGCATGGACCCATATTCCCAGGGCAGAGCATGAATCCATTTCCCCTGAGAGGGCGGCATATCAGCGGGCAAACCTTGATGCATCAACTCAAATTGCAAACTGGCAGGCACTCTTTGCAAACGACTTTCGAGCAAAGGGCTGAGAAAACCTTCACGGCGCAGAACGCCGTCTTCGGGAACCAAGCCCAGATCGTAATCGGATTTTTGACTGATTATTTCGCCCAAGGCGCGGTTATAACGGGCAAAGGGGCCCGCATGATAGAGAGGCCCCGAGAGACGAATCCCGGGTTTGTGTTTGATTTTTCCGATCTTAAGTGCCATCGATCTGCTCCTGTGGGCCA
>CAZRFI010000031.1:0-9016 GCA_964598905.1 uncultured Candidatus Sericytochromatia bacterium
CACTGCTATGGCCCAAACCAGATTCTTGCGGCAAAAGATCGCCATTCACATCAAAAGTAACGTGGATTTGGCCTGCTTCAAATTTAAATTCAAGCGTTCCTTTCAGGTCGTAACTATTTCCTGCTGAACTACCAAATTCATAACGCGCAGAACCCAAGACATTTGCGGTAAAGGTATACCCATCTCGCACTTCAAGCAAGCCTGTCTTGATAATCGGGTCATTGCTTCTGGAAAGATACAAATGATAGCCGTAAGGCCCACTGAATGCATGGGCTTCAAAGGTGCCTATGTATAGGCTACCTTCAGAAATATACCAAGTCAGATAAGTACTGCTATTGGTAGAAAAAAATATCGGGTCTGGGCTATATGCGGGGCTGCCATCTGAAAAAGAATTGTTGACATCAACAGGGATTGAGCCATTGGTCAAAAGTGCATTTTGGTAGGCTGGTGAAGAAGAAAAACAAAGGCCTGAAGCCGCCTTTACAGAAAAGCCTTTCTGAACAGGATTCTTACCCCCTGTGTTTGGGTTACCCGGCCCCACCGGCAGCGGCTGCTGCGTACACGACAAGAGCACGACCACCAGCAAAAGCCAGACCAGCCCCGCTTTGGTAAATAAACTCTGTTTGCCCATCTTCATTCAGCCCCCCGACTCCAGTGCGTAGCAAGAACAGCTCTTTTTGTGCAAAAAAAAAAGGCCATTCAGCGTTGAAGCTCATTAAACCACAAAAAAGAAAAAAACACATCCACCGATCGGATGAGAAAGAAAATTATTTAAGCGTGCATTTTGCCGCTTGGCCCACCGCTGGACATTTGGTATCAAAGCGATCCAGACTCTGATTGCAGCCCCCCATCGCCTTGAGGTCACATTTGAGTACTTTCTGGGCCACTGTTTTGCTGCCGAGCAGGGCTTTTTCCTCTTCATTCGCCACATCCAAACAGACCTTTTTTTTGACGTGGGCACATTTATAAATCACTTTGACAGCTTTCGCCATTTTCCCCTTCTCCTCTCAAAGACTGGACAGCTGGCAATTACCAGCCGGTTTACATTGATTAAGATCTCTGTCTTCATTTTAGAAAGAGGCAAGGCCTGAGGCAAGCACCCTTTTTCTTGAGACTAATTTAAAACCTGGCGAATGGCCGTGTAGGTCCGCTGGCTGAACATGATCGTCAGGTGGCCCGTCCAGGGCACATAAAAGACCTGAGAGTCAGGCATAATCGAGTGTTTGGGAGGCAAGACAATCTCGTCCAGATTGGACCAGATCGAGGTGTATTTGACGGGGGGATAGGCAAAACCCTGGGCATTGAGTTTTTTCAGAAAGGCACTTTCGGGCCGCAATTGCACGGCACTTTCACCGGGGCCCAGAAAAGCGGCATAGGTGCCCAAATGGGGCGTGGCAATCGTCACCAATTGATCGACCACAGCACTGCCGCCCATGTTCTGAATATAATGGCGACTGATCAGCCCGCCAAAGCTGTGTACGACCAGATGAATTTTGCTGCTGCCATATTGTTTCATCATGGCTTCGGCTTTGGCTTTGACCTTGAGGGCCTGTTCCTCGGCAGAGGCAAAATTGGGGAAGAGATTGAGGCCTTCGACAGCATAACCGGCTTTTTTTAAATCGCGGTAAATGCCGTACATAAAATACCAGCTGGGCTCTGCATAACCCGGCACCAGCAAGACAGGAATCGGCTTGGTTGCGCGGGATTGAGACGGGGTTTGGGCCAAGCTGCGCATAGCCTCCACTTCGCGGATAAAACCACTTTCTAAACGGGAAAACTCTTTTTCAAAGGGCAATTGCAATTGGGGGTCTTCTTGCTGGGGCGTTTGGCTCTGGCGCAAATCTTTGGCAAGGGCCTCACTCTGGGCGCGCAAAAAAGAGGGGTTGGGCAAAATCTCTGCTGGGCTCAAAGCCCCGTCGCGGTTGCTATCGTATGTGGCAAAGCTCTGAGTCGCATGGGGAATTTCAGCGGGTTCAATTTGGCCATTGCGATTTTTGTCGTGTTCGTCAAAGACAAAACGGTACTGGTTTTGCACAAAGCGACTGAGGGTGGAAGAGGCAACACCCTGACTGCGCAAAGTGGCAGAATTGGCCGCAGAATTAGAAGGTACCATGGGTGTTTGCGGCTGACAGGCCAGCAAAAACAGCAGGGTTCCCAAAAGAGTCAGAGCGAGATTCAGATTGCGCATAGCCAAACACCTTGTTGAAATGAAAGGTTGAAATTAACCGGGGATTATTACTATTTTAATCTTATCCCCGGATTTTGCCAATCCTTGCCTCAACTTTGGTAAGAAGCGTACATCCAAACCATTTTTTCTTGGATCTTGATATAATCGCTCATAAGATAAATCTCCTTTGTGAGGTGTTCTAAGACTACCATGCCACAGAAGAATCAATAAGTAAAATCGTTTATTTTTCAAATCTTAATCGTCAAAAACGATTTCAATTAACCCCAGCCAAGACAGACAGAATACACGCCACACAAGAACAGGCCAGAAGGGGTGATATGTTAGAATAAAAACGTTTTGGGCCCATAGAGCCCGCTGGAGTCCAAGAGGGAGAACCGTGAGAACATGCTTCTGAGTTTGACCACCACCCACCAACCCGCCACCGATCTGGGCTATTTGCTGCACAAACACCCAGACAAATGCCAAACATTTGAACTCAATTTTGGTTTGGTCCAGGTTTTTTATCCCGAAGCCAGCCAAGAGCGCTGCACAGCAACTCTATTGCTCGATCTCGACCCGATTGGACTGGCCCGCGAGCAAAAATCTGCCTGGGAGGGTTTTGCCCTGGGGCAATATGTCAACGACAGGCCCTATGTCGCGTCCTCGTTTATGAGCGTGGCCCTTTCTCGGGTTTTGGGCAGCGCCCTCAATGGCAAATGCGACGAAAAACCCCTCTTGGCAGACACCCCGATTCCCCTGGAGGCCGAATTGGCAGTTGTGGCCAGTCGCGGCGGGCCGGGCCTTTTGGAAAGCCTCTTTACTCCGCTGGGCTACCAATTAGAGATCACCCGCTACCCCCTGGATGAGCACTTTCCCGAATGGGGCCAGAGCCCTTATTACAGCCTCAAATTGCAACAGCAAATCCGCTTGTGTGATTTGCTCAGCCATCTCTACGTCTTATTGCCCGTGCTCGACAACGACAAACACTATTTTATTGGCCCAGAAGAGGTGCAAAAACTGCTCAGGCATGGCGAGGGCTGGTTGGCCGCGCATCCTGCCAAAGAGCTGATCACCGCCCGCTATCTGCGTCACAACAAGCCCCTGACCAGCCTGGCCCTGCGCCTGCTACAAGAAGATCTGCCCGAGGCCCCCGAAGAGCAAGAGGCAAAAGCCGAAAGCCTGGAACAGGCCCTAGAAAAGCCCCTCAGTTTGAATCAATTGCGCCTGGAAAAAGTCGCTGAAGTGGTGCGGCTCTCAGGCCTGCGCTCAGTCGGCGATCTGGGCTGTGGCGAAGGCCGCCTCTTGCAATTGTTCTGGCAGCAGGGCCAATTGGAACGGATTGTCGGGCTCGATGTCTCTGCCCGCAGCCTGGCCAATGCCGTGCGGCGCTTGCATACTGAGCGCTTTTCAGAAAGGCAGGCCCAACGTCTGGAACTGCTGCACGGCTCGCTGGTCTACCGCGATGCCCGCCTCAAAGACCTCGAAGCCGTGGTGGCTGTAGAGGTGATAGAACACCTCGAACCCTTTCGGCTCGAAGCCTTTTCCCAGGTACTGTTTGAGGATCTGCAGCCCCAATTGGTGGTATTGACCACCCCCAATGCCGAATACAACGCATTGTTTCAAAATCTCAAGCCTGGTCAGTTTCGCCACGGCGATCACCGCTTTGAATGGAGCCGGACCGAGTTTGAGAGCTGGTGCCTGAATATTGCCCGCAAGCGGCATTACCACCTGCGTTTTGAGCCCATTGGGCCACTCGATTCACTTCTGGGAGCCCCGACACAAATGGCGGTATTTGAAAAATATCAGCCAACGTCCTACAATGAAAGCATCAACTGGAGTAGTGCTCCCCCTCGCTGATCATGTGAATAAACTGAAATAGAATATGTCTGTTTTGCAGAGAAAGCCAGAGGAAAAGTCACATGAGCAATGTCAATATCAACCGGAATCTCATCTTCAGCAATCCAAACGAAGTTCACAACCTCAAACCTGAAAAAATCCAGAAGCTAGAAGAGTCCCTCCAGAGCAGCCAATCGGATTTGATTTTTGAAACCCCTGAAGGGGGAATTGAACGTTTAACCATCGATGAATTTATAGGCAAAGCCGAACAATTGCAGAGCAAAGGCACCGCACATCTCACGGTACAGTTGGCCGATGGACGCTCGGTGGTCGTCGCACTGGCCAATCTTAGCCGCGAAACCCTCAGCAAAGCATTGGAAGATGCGGTCAGAAATGCCAATCCGGCCATTGCCAAAGAACTTCAGAGCAGTGCGGCTTCTTTGCTCAGTCAGATACGCACCCCCACCACCGTCAAGCCCGTTCAAAGACTGGAACCTGGTACAGGCTTTGTCCAGCTCAAAAACAGTGAAATTGCCGCGATCAAAGCCCAAAGTGGGGTTTTGGGACCCCTGCTTGAAAAAGTTGGCTTTGGCAGCCAAGATCTAATGACCAGCCTGACCCAATTGCTCAAAGAGGGCGGTGAAGTGGATCAGACCATCGGCAAAATGAATACCGAAATCACGGCCCTCAATCAAAATCGTATGGATTTTCTAGCAGCGGTTGAGACGGCCCGCAAAGCGGGCAAAACAGAAGTGAATTTTAAAGGCCAAAATTACAGTCTGCCCCAAGGGGCCGCTGAATACCTGGAAAAAACCGGCAAAGCGATCCAGGCCCAAGTCGATGCCAAAGGCAAGATTTTTGAGGCCGTCCAAAACTGGAAAGACCAGATTCCCACATCACTTTGGCAAGATCTCAAAGATACCTCAGGCAATATTGCCCAGAATATTTACGATGCCTATAAGTCCCGTGCCGGAGTCGGTGATTATACCGCCCATGGCAATATTGGCTCTTCGATTGTCGCTGGCGAAGCGACCAAAGCAGCCTCTGCCACAGCCAAAGCAGCTCAGATTTTAAAGGCCTCCAGCACCGCCAGCAAGATCTACAAAGGGTTGGTCAACCCCACCGCCCAGGCCATTGCCGCCTTTATGATCAAACATGGCGGGGGGACGCTGACAGCAGAGCATGTGGCGTTTATCAATAAACTGGTGGGGGGGGGTGCCGGACTGGTAGGCAAGGCCCTGAGTGGGCTGTTTGACTTTGTGATCAAAGTGATGGATACCACCGCTCCCGAGGCTCTGGCCAAACTGATTGGCAAAGAAGGGGCCGAAAAAGGGCTGAAAACCATGGCGGATCTGTTTCTGAAAGTCGGCGGCAAAATGGGAGCCAAAGGGGCTGAAGCGATTATTTCTCGGCTTTCACTCGGCAATGTCTTGGCCGGTTACAGTGCGGCCTATTACAGCGCCAATGCCTTGGGCCTCAACTATGTTGACGACACTGTCGATGGCACCCCGTATAAAATGCGCCTGAGTGCAGATACCTCACTGGCCTGCGGCGCAGCCGGCATTATGAATGGCCTGGTGGTGGCCACCTCGGTGCCTCCTGGCAGCCCTTGGAATCTGGGCTTTACCATTGGTGGCATTGCCGCTGAATTGCTGGCAGAGTATATGATTGCCGAAGATAAAAAAGTCTTGACCGATGTCCACCGCACGATTATCATGGCCAAAGATGGCGAAAGCCTGCGCAAAGGGCTCGACGCCCTGCAAAAACAATACGGTGATTTGGCCAATGTCCAGTCTATTTTGGGTCAGACCGGCGATGGCAAAGATTTGGTCGGTGCGGTATTGCGCCAAATTCTCAAATTTGGCGGAGAATTGCCCTCTGAATTACTGAACAAGGCCGTGGGAGATATTATCCGAGGGGTAGATACCCGCTGGCTGAGCGATGATAACGCCATCATGGGTTTCCTCAAAGAGTCTCTGGAGCCGGAGGTCCAAAAAACACTCAACCTTTTGAGCTTAAACGACAGCAAGGCCATGGTAGAGGCCCTGAAAAAGAGCAAGGTACTGACAGGCCTCTTTGACAAATTAAGTGACGCCAATCGCCTGCAAATGCTCAAAATCCTCAACGAAGGCGTCAAGGTTGAGGATGAAACGGCCATGATCGAAATGCTCTACCGCTCGGCCAAATCGCCCAAACTCAAAGGACAAATGACCGCCGAATTGCTCAACAGCTTTATTACCCGCTCCGTGCACGGCGCCTCGGATCGGCTCAAAGATCTGATCTGGCAAAACCTGACCGAGGCCCGCGCTCAGGGGCCTGAAAAATTCAAAGAATTTTTAAATGCGGTGCAATTAAATGGCAAAAATGCCGTTCCCGATTTTATTGAACGCATGGACAACCAGAAATCAGGGCAATTATTGGCCTGGATGATTCAGGCCGGTGCTGGGCATGATCAGTTTAAAAGCTATGTCGAGCGGCTGTCTTCCAAGTGGTTTGAAGACGACAATATTACCCGCGAATTTTTAAAAGAGTTGCAAGCGCTGGATATGAGTGTGGGCAGTTTGCGCTCGGTTTTGGACCAAGACCAGATCAAAAAACTCTTTGACAATCTGGAGTCCTGCTGGACTTCCGCAGAAGAATATGGCCTGATTGAGAAATTGGCAGAAGCAGCGGATGCCAAGACCAAAACCGATATGATCAACCAATTGCTGAGTGGCGCGACTTATGCCCGAGCGGAAAAGGCCATCGTGACCCTGCTGGCAAAAGCCAGCCCCGAAGAGCGCAAACAGATCGTCAAAGATCTCGATCTGACCCACCTGGGTTCGGAATTGGAAAATGCGGGCCGGGCCGCCAAAATGATGAATTTTATCTATACCCTGGATCTGCCTCAGAGCGAACTCAGCGAAAAACTCAACCAATTTTTCAGTGGTGTCAAAGCCCAGGGTCTGTTTGTGAATACCCGCGATGATGATACGGCGATGAAATTCCTCAAAGGTTTGAGCGAAGAATCTACCGCCCATTTGGACGAGGGCCTCAAACGCAAACTCTTTGACTCCCTGGATGAATACTGGACCAGTGGCAGTGAATATGGCACGATTGGCAAATTGGCCAAAGGAGCCAGCGCTGAAACCCAAATTTATATGCTCAACAAGCTCATGACGTGGCCCACCCTGGCCGATGCCCAAAACACGCTCAAAGAAATCATCAGCCAAGCCAGTCCACAGAACCGCAAATTGATAGCTCAATCGCTGGACCTCAGCCGCTTGGGCAGCAAATTGGGCAAAACAGAAGACGCAGCCAAAATCATGAACGTCTTGGCCACCCTGGATTTACCCGAAGCTGAAATGAGCAAACAGCTTCAGGCCTTTTTTACAGGTGTCACCAACCAAAACTATATCTGGCCCGATACCAGTTCCGATGATGTGGCATATACCTTCCTGAAAGAATTGAGTGCAGAAGGTCTGAAAAAACTGCCCGATGATTTCCGCATCCGGCTGTTTAAAAACCTCGATGCGGGCAATACTGCTAACGAAGAGTACGATATGATGGTCAAAGTCATGACAAATGCCGCCAACACCACCAAGGCAGAGATGATCAAATACCTCATGAACCAGGATCCCACCACTGCCGCCCAGGAAAATGTCATTTACCGCATTTTGGATCAAACCCCTTATGCAGATAATCTCTACCTGGATCTGATCGGCAAACTCGATCTCAACCAATTGGCGGGTGAGATGGAAAATGACGCAGAAGCAGGAAAAATTGCGGTTTGGCTGCTCAAGGCCTACGACAAAACGGGCAGCACAGCAATCAGTGGAAAACTCGAAACTTACCTCTTGGCCCTGGCCGAAAAAGGCCGCTCTCCCGCCATTCGCAATTTTTTGCAGAACTCAGACGTTCAAGCTGACAACAAAGCCCTGTTTCGCAAGCTCAATCCCAGTGCCATTCAGACGGTCTGCAGCAAGCTGATGGACGGGGTCGGCTGGGTGAGTGGGGGCGATCTGCAAAAACTGACCTATGAGCTGATCAATGCCAGCAGTTGGAAACAGTTTGGGGATTTTATGGACGCGCCGTTTAGAGAAAAACTCCAAGCCAAGCTCACATCCGCCCAATTTAAAGAGATCCAGCAGTGGTATTGGGATCTGCCCAAACACCTCTGATATGGCTAATCTCAAACAATTAAGCAAATTTTTAAGCCTCGTCTTGCGCCACAAACCCGAGGAAATCGGGCTGGAACTCGATCCCCAGGGCTGGGCCAATGTGGCGGAGTTATTGGAAAAATCCGCACACACAGGCCTGACCCGCGAACAACTTGAAACGATTGTGGCCGAGAGTGACAAACAACGCTTTGCATTGAGTTCTGATCGGCAAAAAATCCGCGCCAATCAGGGCCACAGTCTGGCTGTGGATCTGGCTTTAAAACCCCAATGCCCGCCTGACAGGCTCTACCACGGCACAGCCCGCCGTCACCAGGATTCCATTTTCGCCTCGGGGCTGGAAAAGCGCCAGCGCCAACACGTACATCTTTCGACAGATATCCCCACCGCTCTGAATGTTGGCCAGCGTTATGATCGTCAGCCACTGCTGCTGGCCATTGATGCCCACCGCATGTTTACAGAGGGCCATCTCTTTTACCTTTCAGCCAATGGCGTGTGGCTGGTCGAACATATTCCGCCTGAATATATACAGATCTGCGAGCAAAACCATGACTAGAGAGCAAGTTCCCCACACCCTAAAAATCCCTGAACTCTCGCTGGTCTTGCTGATTGGCGTTTCGGGTTCGGGCAAATCCAGTTTTGGCGCAAAACACTTTTTGCCCACCGAGGTAATTTCTTCGGATTTTTGCCGTGGGCTCGTGGCCGACAATCCCAATGATCAAAGCGCCACCGACGAGGCCTTTGATCTGGTTTATACCATTGCAGGCAAACGTCTGGCAGCAGGCCGCCTGAGTGTGATCGACGCCACCCATGTTCAGCCGGATGCCCGCAAACAGGCCCTGGCCCTGGCAAAAAA
>CAZRFI010000031.1:9116-20448 GCA_964598905.1 uncultured Candidatus Sericytochromatia bacterium
GAATACCGGGGCCGTGCCAAAGTGGTCTACGGCCACACTCCTGTGCCCCAGGCCGAATGGCTCAATGGCACGATCTGCCTCGATACTGGCTGTGTCTTTGGCGGCAAACTGACCGCCCTGCGCTATCCAGAACAGGAGCTGGTGTCGGTGCCTGCAGCTCGGGTCTATTGCGAGCCACTGCGCCCACTTGCATTAGCCACAGAGGCAGAATCACCCGGTTCAGGGGGCACTCTTCGACCTAGCTCAGAGGGCACGCTCACAGCTCAACAATGGGACGACCGCCGCCTGGAGCTGAGTGAGATCACCGGCAAACAAATCATCGCAACCCGCCTCAAGCGCCAGATCTTAATTCAGGCCGAAAACAATGCCGCCGCACTCGAAGTGCTCAGCCGTTTCAGTGTCGATCCGCGCTGGCTGATCTATTTGCCGCCGACCATGTCCCCCTGCGAAACGGCAGCAGATCCTGACTATCTCGAACACCCTCGCGAAGCCCTGCAATACTACCGCAGCCAAGGCTTAAACGAGGTCATCTGCCAGGAAAAGCACATGGGTTCTCGGGCGGTGGTGGTGGTCTGTCGCAATACCCAAGTGGCCCTTCAGCGATTTGGCGTCAGCAGCACAACCCCCGGCTGCATCTATACCCGCACGGGCCGGGCCTTTTTTAAAGATTCAGCACTTGAAACGGCCTTTTTGGAGCGCCTGATTCACACCCTGACCCAGGCCCAATGGTGGGAGCGCTTTGAAAGCGATTGGTTCTGTCTGGACGCCGAATTGCTGCCCTGGTCGGCCAAGGCCCAAGAGCTGATCTACCAACAATACGCTGCGGTGGGTGCTTCGGGCCAAGCAGCCCTGGCCCAAACCAATGCCCTGCTGCGCCAAGCCCAGGCCCGCCTTCAAAGCCTGCCGGAGGCAAGTACCTTGTTGGCTCGTTTTGAAGCACGTCAAACCATGGTCCAGGCCTTTGCCCAGGCCTATCGCCCTTATTGTTGGTCCGTCAACCAATTGGAAGATTATAAACTGGCGCCTTTTCAGATTTTGGCCAGTGAAGGCAAGGTCTATAGCGATTCCAGCCACCTTTGGCAAATCGAAACCCTGGCCGAGTTGGCCCAAGCCGATCCGGGGCTGTTTAAAGCGACTGCCTGGAAAATCGTGAAATTGGATCAGCCTGAGAGTGTGCAAACTGCTTTGGACTGGTGGTTTGCGCTGACCGAATCTGGCGGCGAAGGCATGGTGATCAAACCCCTACAGGTGGTCAGCCAGGGCAGCAAAGGCTATGTGCAACCAGGGGTTAAATGCCGGGGCCGGGAGTATCTACGCCTGATTTACAGCCCTGAATATACCTTTCCTGAGCACCTGGCACGCTTAAAAAAACGTGGGCTGGGCGCCAAACGCTCATTGGCCCTGCGCGAATTTGCCCTGGGGCAAGAAGCCCTGGAGCGCTTTGTGGCCCGCGCCCCTTTGCGCGAGGTGCATCGCTGTGTGGCCGGACTGCTGGCTTTGGAAAGCGAGCCTGTGGATCCCCGGCTCTAGGGAGAGACTCAGCCTCTAACCGCCTCCCTCTCGCCCTCTTTTCTGGATAGCGGTACAATACCCTCACCCACCTCTCCCAGGAGCCAGCCCATGGAACTCTTTCAGCAATCCGCCCCTCAGCTCAGCAATCAATACCATGCCGATACCCTGCTCTGCAGCAGCCTGGCCCGCTTCAGCCAGAATCATTTGCCCGCAGAAATCGAGGCCGACCTCTCCGAAATGGGAGAGCTGAGCGCCGGAGAACTCTACCACTGGCAATTGGCCGATCGCCGGAACGAACCCGTACTCACCCATTACGACGCCTGGGGCCAGCGCATCGACAAAATCGAAGTGACTTCCCTCTGGAAAGAAGCCGAGCGTCTGACCACGCGCTTTGGTCTGGTGGCCCTGCCCTATGAAAAAAAATATGGCGCCCTTTCTCGGGTCTACCAATTTGCCTTGGTCTACCTGTTTACCCCCTCGACAGATATTTACAGCTGCCCCCTGGCCATGACCGATGGGGCGGCCGCCACTCTTTTGGCAACCGGCAATCAAGCCCTGATCGACCAAGCCCTGCCGCATTTGACCAGCCGCGATCCCGAAAGATTTTGGACCAGCGGCCAATGGATGACCGAACTCACTGGAGGCTCAGATGTCGGCCTGACCGAAACCCAGGCCCGGCGAGAAGACGGTCAGTGGCGTTTGTACGGGCGCAAATGGTTTACCTCTGCCACCACCTCACAAATGACCCTGACCCTGGCCCGCCCCGAAGGCAACGGCCCTGGCGGCAAAGGTCTGGCACTGTTCTTTCTCGAATTGCGGGATGAACAGGGCAAACTCAAAAATATTGAGGTCTGCCGCCTCAAAGACAAATTGGGCACGCGCAAAGTGCCCACAGCTGAATTATTGCTGCACGGTACACCTGCCGAGTTGGTGGTCGGCCCCCACGACGGCGTCAAAAACATCACCCCCATGTTGAATGTGACTCGCACCTGGAACAGTGTCTCTGCCATCGCTTTGATGCGCCGGGGGCTGGCCTTGGCCGAAGACTATGCCCGCAAACGCGTGGCCTTTGGCGCGCCGCTTGCGGAAAAACCCCTGCACCGCGACACCTTAAATATGCTCAAAGCCGAATTGGCGGGGGCCTTTGCTCTGACCTTTGAAGCCGTTCATTTATTGGGCCGCCTCGAAAATGGGGAGCTGGACCCGGCAGAAAAAAATCTGCAGCGGGTGCTCACCCCCCTGACCAAATTGATCACCGGCAAACAGGCCGTGGCCTGCCTGAGTGAAACCCTCGAGTGTTTTGGTGGGGCCGGTTATGTTGAAGACACGGGGTTGCCTTTGCTCTTGCGCGATGCGCAAGTGCTGCCAATCTGGGAAGGCACCACCAACGTGCTCTCGCTCGACACCCTGCGCGCTCTGCGGGGCCCAGCAGAAATTGACAGCTTTTTGGAAAGTCTGACAAACTGGGCTTCAGCCTTGACACAACCAGAAGTGGTAGTTGTGGCCGAATTGGCCTTGCAGACCTGCCAACAGGCCTGCAATTGGCTCAAACAGACAGCCAGTAAGGGCAGCGAAGCCGTTGAAGCGGGGGCCCGCCGTTTTGCTCTGACCCTGGCCCGCAGCCTAGAAAGTCTGGCCCTGGCCCGGCAGGTCGATTGGGCCTTGGTTCAGAACCGTCCCGAAGCCCCCGAATTGCTCAAAGATTTGCAACGCTTTCAAAAAAACCAACCCCTTAACGTGATTACCGATTAGAAAGAGCACCGAGAAAATGAGTAACGCCCCCACCCCCCTGTTTGAAAAACACATCCTGGTCTGCACCAACGAACGGGCAGAAGACAGTCCCAAAGGCAGTTGTGCCCGCTGTGGTGGGCACGAAATTCGGATCAAATTGGCAGAATTACTCAAACAACACGGACTCAAAGGCCGGATGCGTGCCAGCAAAACAGGCTGTTTGGACGCCTGTGAACTGGGGGCGGTGGTGGTGATTTACCCCCAAGACATCTGGTACGTGGGGGTCACCCCCGACGATGTCGAAGCCATTTTTGAGACCTCGATCTTGGGGAATGGCGTGGTGGAGCGTCTGGCTGCCAATGACGCAAGTTGGGCAAAATTAAAGGCGCTCCGCAATCGGGAGCGCCAGTCATAGCGTTGTGAGAGAAATGTTTAGGTCTGACTATTTGCCCTCGCGCAGGAGATAAGCACCTGTACCACCGGCTCCGCCAGTAAAGCCACCGAGCATTGCACCACGCATGGCACCCTGGGCGGGAGTCATGGTTTTGGTGCTGAGTGCGACAGCCACACCCCCCAAGGCACCCACGGTCATGCCAACCATGGCCCCTGTGGTCAGGGCTTCGCTCGTGCTATCGGTACTGCGTCCGGCAACGGCGCCAACAATCCCACCTGCCAAAGCGGCCCCACCCATCATGGCCAGGGTGCTTTTTTCCATCAGAGGGGCTTTTAAAGAATCCAGAAGTGAGTGCCCGGCTTTGTTGCTCAGAGTATAATTGCCCACGGCCATGGGCAAATAGACAGAGCTGCCCGCCAAGACGCCAATGCCCAGCGCTTTGAGATCGAGTGAGTCCTTGGCCAAAGGTTTGGGCGCAGCAGGGTTAAAGGGGCCTGTCGAAGGGGGAACAAAAGCCTGGGGGCCGCCCTGGCGCACAGGTTGAATCGGGAATGGATTGTTTCCAACGGTTTGAAGCATGGTGAAATTCCTCTTTTACGCTACACAGATGATCCAATTATGGGAAGCTGGCCATGGATTCTGAAGTTGCAAGATTAAAAACAGAGGAAGAAAGACTTAAAATTTGTTTAATATTTCAAAATCATGACAATTATCGCCGAATCCAGCTTAACACAACTAAGACCGAAATGGGCATTCGCGCTCAAGCTTCCTGCAAGGCATTCCAGCTATCGCGAGACAAAACGCTGAAAATGCTCAAACCATGGCCCTCTGGATCGCGGAAATCTGCCGAAACCCCCATCTCGTCCCCCATCTCAGAAACCACACTCAATGGGGAGATTTCCACCCCGCTCTCCAGCAGGGCCTGCCGGGTAGCAACCAGATCTTCGACGCCAAAAATCAGGGTGGGCACATGGGCATGGCCACTCTGTGGGTGGGGGTTTTCGGAGAGATGCAGGGCCAATTTAAAGCCTTCAACCTGCAATTCAGCCCAGTGAGCATCTTGATACAGCACCGGCAACCCCAAAAGACGCGAGTAAAAGTCCACGGATTTGAGCATGTCTTTGACAAACAACATCAGATAAGCCACCCGGCCCAGTTTTAAGTCGCTCATTATTTTTCTCCTTGGTATTTAAAGCAATTGCTTAAAAATCTGAAAAACGAACACTCAGACCTGATCTGGCAATTGAAATTCGGGGTTGTAAATAATCCCGAAGAAATTTCCCCAGGGATCGCGGAAATCGGCCATTTCAATCTCACCACCGACGTTTTCAATCTCACCTTGTGGCTCGGCTCCTATCGCCTGCAAACGGGCAAAAGTGGAATGAATATCGTCTACCCCCCAATAACAGGCCACAGAATTTCCACGCACAGGGGCCGGCTTTTCGGGGTCTTCGGGCAATAAACCGAGTTCATAGCCCCCGACATTAAACCCCACATAAAAAGGTTCGTCAAAATAGGGCTCAAAATTCAACACTTCAACATACCACTTGCGGGCAATAGCCAGATCGGGCACCTGAAAGATCAAAGAGCGCAGTCCTTGGAACATGATATCCTCTTTTTGTGAAAATGTTTTCAAAAGTGCGTAAGAATTGCTTTTTATGAGAAAAGGGAAACATGAAGTCAGAATGTATTTTAATGTATGTTTAAGCAACGCACAAGCACCCCGAGCAAAAAACACAACTTTAGAGTTTGTACAAAACGGAGAGCCCCAGCCCCCAAAGCAGCTGATCGCCGCGAGTTCCGTTGCCAAAGGTCAAATTAAACAGATCGTAGCGCAATTGGGCAAAGGCATCCAGCGAGAGCATCGGTAAAAAATGCAATTGCGCCCCTGGACGCAGCGCAATCGAAAAGCCGCCAAAATGGCGGGTCATATAATTGAGCTCGGCCCCCAGATAGGGTTCAATCAGGGGCAAAGGCAAAAACAAACGGGCATCGATCCCCAGCTCGATAGCGCTGTCTTGCAGCGAAAAGAGCAGGTGCCCGCCAGAGCCAAACCAGGTTTCTTGGCGATGCAAAGTCTGCAAACCGATCCAATTTTCACCCGCGAGGACCTGATTTTTGACGCTGTCATAGCCAAGGCCATCCCGTTTAAACACAGGGCCAATATACCATTGTGAGACGTAGAGCGGGGGCTCTGTTGATGCTGGAGCCTCAGCGGGAGGGGCTCCCGCTTGGGCTTGGGCAGGCACCGGCACCACAACCCAGGCTGGCAATTGCAAGCAAAAAGCAAGTAATAATCCGCCCCATAAGTGCCAGTTCCCCCGTGGCAAAGTGTTATTCCACCGTGACAGACTTGGCCAGATTGCGGGGCTGATCGACATCATAGCCCCGGCGCAGGGCTACATAATAGGCCAAGAGCTGCAAGGGAATGACGTTGATTACCGGAGAGAGCCACTCAGGCACAGCGGGCACATAGATCACCTCGTTGGCCACATCTTTGATACGCTCATCACCGACAGTGGCCACAGCAATCACCAACCCATCACGGGCCCTGACTTCTTTGAGGTTGCTGATCACTTTGTCGTAGGCATCGCCTTCAGTGACCACGGCAATCACGGGCATCAGAGCATCGATCAGGGCGATCGGCCCATGCTTCATTTCGCCAGCGGCATAGCCTTCGGCGTGAATATATGAAATCTCCTTGAGCTTGAGCGCCCCTTCGAGGGCAATCGGGAAATTGATGCCCCGGCCCAAATAGAGACAGTGGTGGTAGCGCAATAAGACTGTAGAAAGAGCATTAACGGGTGCTTCGACGGAATGAAGAGTCTCTTCCATCAAACGGGGCAAACGGCGCAAGTCATGCATCGCTGCGGTGAGTTCGGGCAACGAAATCTGCTCCCGCACCTGGGCAAAGTGCAAAGCCAGCAAATTGACAGCTGCCAACATGGCAATAAAGGCCTTGGTCGAAGCGACGCTGATCTCGGGCCCGGCATGGATATACAAGGTGCCATCGGTCACGCGGGTAATCGCGCTGCCTTTGACATTGATCACGCCCATCGTCAGGGCTCCCTGCTGTTTGGCCAATTTCATGGCCGTTAAGGTATCTGCGGTTTCACCCGATTGGCTGATCGCAATCACCAGGGTCTGGCTGTCGAGAATCGGATTGCGGTAGCGGAACTCAGAGGCGACATCAACTTCAACCGGAATGCGGGCAAATTTTTCGATCAGGTATTTGCCGACCATGCCGGCATAATAGGCCGTGCCACAGGCCACGATGTAGATCCGATTGAGGCCTTTGAGCTGCTCTGGAGTGAGATTGATCTCATCCAAATACAGGCGCTGATGGCCTTCAGAGATACGACCACCGAGGGTCTGGGCAAAAGCCGTGGGCTGTTCGTGGATCTCTTTGAGCATGAAGTGGTCATAGCCCATTTTCTCAGCGGCCACAAGGTTCCAATCAATATGTTGGACGGGCCGCTCCAGAGGCGAGCCATCGATCCGGAAAAGCTCCAGTTTATCAGGGTAAACCACAGCCATATCACCATCTTCGAGATAGATAATGTCGCGGGTGTGGCGCAAAATCGCGGGAATATCCGAGGCAATAAAATTCATGCCATCGCCGATACCCAATAAAAGCGGGCTGCTGGTTTTCGCTGCCACCAGATAATTGGGCTCTTTGACATGCATGACACAAATCGAATAGGCCCCCTCTAAGCGCAACAAGGTCTTTTGCACAGCTTCCTTGAGATTGCCCTGATAATAATGGGAGATCAGATGGGCAATCACTTCGGTGTCGGTTTCGGAGGCAAATTGATGGCCCAAGGCCGCCAATTCCTCTTTGAGATCGAGGTAATTTTCGATGATGCCGTTGTGAACCACCACCAGCTGTTTGTCGGGATCTGTATGGGGGTGTGCGTTGTATTCTGTCGGGCGGCCATGGGTGGCCCAGCGGGTGTGTCCAATCCCCGCGCGACCAATCAACTCAATGTTGGCCAATTTTTTGACCAAATTACTCAGTTTGCCCACTTCGCGCTGAAGTTCCAAGCCGGCTTCGGTCATAACAGCCACACCAGCGGAGTCATAGCCCCGGTATTCCAGTCTCTGCAGGCCGTCGATTAAAATATCTACAATTTCGGGGTTGGGTTCATGCCCAATATAACCAATAATTCCACACATCAGCTTTATTCCTTTAAAAATGCCATCACACTGCAAGTATAATCCAAAAGCAGGGCAGGGGTTAAGTGTAAGGGAAAAGCCGTCTGGCCAAAACCGAACACCTTTCCGCCCAGAACCTATTCAAACCACTTTTTTGCCCCGTTTGTATACGCTCTGCACCAAATTCACCCCAAAATGATAAGGCACCCCCATGTGATTGGGTGTATCCAAAACCACCAGATCGGCCTGACGCCCAGGTGCGATCACCCCCGCAGATGTGCCACGGTCAATCGCCCAGGCGGCGTTAACGGTCACCCCCACCAGGGCCTCGATCGGCAACATCCCCATCTGGGTGCAGGCCAAAACGCACATAAAAAGCTGAGACTCACAATAACAGCCCCCCGGATTGAGATCGGTGGAGATCGCCAGGGGCAAATCCAATTCGCGCATGGCAGCGGTATCGGCATAAGGCAGGCCCAGATAAAAAGCCGTACCAGGTAAAAGCACAGGAATGGTGCCTGCGGCTTTCATCTTTTGCAAACCTTCAGGCGGCGCAAATTGTAAATGGTCGGCAGAAATCGCCCCCAACTCGCCCGCCAGAATCGACCCGCCAGAGGCGGCCAGTTCATCCGCGTGCAACTTGAGTTTGAGCCCGTGTTCGCGGGCCTTAAGCAAAATCCGCCGGGTCTCTTCGGGGGTAAAAAAGCCCTGTTCGCAGAAGACATCACAAAACTCCGCCAATTTGCGTTCGGCCACAATCGGAATCATGGCCAACACTTCTTCGACATAATCGGCCTGAGAATGACCGGCGGGCACAGCATGGGCGCCCAAAAAAGTCGAAACCAGCTCAATCGGCTGATCTCGCAAGCTCGCCACCACTTCCAGCAGGCGCAATTCATGGTCTAAATTGAGGCCATAGCCACTTTTGGCTTCTGCCAGGGTGGTGCCGTGGGCCAACATCCGCGCCAAGCGGCCCAGCGCCGCCTGCTGCAAACATTCAAAAGAAGCCTCACGGGTTTTGTTGACGGTAAAATTGATGCCCCCCGCCATGCGTTGATCTTTGGGCTGATTGCGGGCCGTGCGTATGCGCTGAACCAATTCATGCTCGCGGGTACCTGCAAAGACCAAATGGGTATGGGGGTCCACCAATCCGGGCAAAACGGTGCAGCCCGGAACAGAGACAGTGGGCAGGTTTTGGGCGTTTTCAAATTCATCCATCGGACCCATCCCCACAATCTGGCCCGCTGCGATTTCGAGATAGGCCGTTTGCAGAATCTGAATCTGCCCCATTTGTGAGGGCAAGATCGGGCCTTGCTGACCCGGAATAGACATGGTTACCAACTCAGCAATATCGGTCAAAAAAAAAGCCCCGTTTTGTGTGCTTGCGTCCATAAACTCCCCCTAAAGCGTAAAATCCCTAGTCAAGCTAACACACCCAGAAGCAAGATGGGTTTGTATTTTGAGGGCAATTCAGATTAAAATAAAGCTACCATCAACAGGAAAAGGAAAACTGTGTGCCCACGTTCAAGAGTGACACAGTCTGACAGGATGTTTGATCACAGCACAGGATTGGGTTCGGGCTCTTTAGATCTTTTGGCACAAATGCCCGTAATGACCTTGGCATGGCACAGCCCCCCACAGCCAAAGCCAATGCAAGAAGCCATGCTCTTTTTTGCAAGCCCTCAGCTCTTGCAACAGACAGGTTACAACCAAGACACCTTGCTCAGTTCAGCCACTGGCTGGCAGAATCTTTTTCCCCAAGACGCCACCACTGTGACTGCTTTGCTCAAACAACCAGAAAAACTGCCCCAAACCCTGGAGGTATGTTGTCGCAATGCCTCAGGCAGTGAAGTGAAACTCCGCCTGACCCTCAGTCGGCTCCAAGACAACACAGGTCAAGCTGTTTTGGGTTGTTTAGAATCACTGCCCCACTCCCATTCCCACTCTGCCCGTCAAGCCCAAGAACTTTTGACAGCCATCATTGAAGCCTCACCTTTGCCTGTTTATTCGGTCACCCCCACAGGTTTTGTCACCAGTTGGAATCCAGCAGCAGAAACTGTTTTTGGGTTTTCCCAGGCCGAAGCGCTGGGCAAACCCCTGCCAATTGTTCAGCCCGAACACAGCGAAGAGTTTGATCGGCTGCGCCTCCAGGTCTTAGCGGGTCAAAGCTACCAAGGGATTGAGGTCGTGCGAAAAAACCGCCAAGGACAAGACCTGTTTTTAAGCCTGAATATGGCCCCGCTCTACGATCACCAGGGCCAAGCCAACGGCATATTGGCCGTCACCGAAGACATCACCAAACGCAAACAGGCCGAACAGGAGTTAATCTCCCTCAATTCAGGCTTAGAGGAGCGCGTTCGGGAACGAACGCGCGAATTAGAGACTGAAATTTTGCAGCGCACCCAGATGGAGTTGCAGCTCAAACAGACCAACGCCGAATTGGCACATGCCGTGCGCATCAAAGATGAATTTTTGGCGAATATGAGCCATGAATTGCGCACCCCCCTGACGGCAATTTTGGGCTTAACCGAACTCCTTTTGGACAAAGATGCCAACGCACAAAACCTGCAATTTTTAAATACCATTCACGACAGCGGTCAACACCTTTTGTCTCTGATCAATGATATCCTCGACCTGGCCAAAATCGGGGCTGGGCACCTTTCTCTGCGGCCAGAGCCCCTGCTGCTTGATGATGTCTGTGAAAACAGCCTGCGCCTCGTGCGCCAAATGGCCCTGATCAAGCGCCAGACCTTGCGCTACGAAGCGTTTCCGGAACCGCTCTGGATTCATGCCGACCGCATTCGCATCAAACAGATTTTGGTCAATTTGCTCAGCAACGCGGTCAAGTTTACCTGGCCCGGTGGCCAAATTTGTCTGCGCACCCGTTTGAGTGAAGCCACCCAAGAGGTGATCATCGAAGTCGAAGATACCGGGATTGGTATCGCCAGTGAAGATCAGGAGCAAATCTTTAAGCCCTTTATTCAGCTCGACAGCAGCCTGAATCGCCACGCCGGGGGCACCGGCTTGGGGCTTGCGCTGGTGCGCCACCTGACCCAATTGCATGCCGGAAAAATCTGTGTTGAAAGCCATCCCGGACAAGGCAGCCGTTTTGCCCTTTACCTGCCTTGGAATCCCGTGGAGATTAACGAAATCCCCCCCCCAAAGACGGTCTCTCCCTCGGCTCCGCGGGGACAGGGCGAGCGCATTTTATTGGTCGAAGACCAGTCCGAAAATGTCTTTATGTTGGAGTCGTATTTGTCTGAATTGGGATACGAAGTACAAGTGGCTCAAACCGGCTATGAAGCAATTCAGCTCAACAGTCCCTGGCCTGACTTGATTCTGCTGGATATTCACCTGCCTGGCCTCAATGGTTACGAGGTGTTGAATCATTTGCAGGCCCAGGGCCACGAAGATATTCCGGTCATGGCCCTGACCGCATTGGCAGGCTCTGGTCACCGCGAAAAGATTCTCGCGGCGGGTGCCAAACAATGTCTGCACAAACCCTTTCCACTCTACGAACTGGCGCAAAAAGTACGCGAA
>CAZRFI010000031.1:20548-23442 GCA_964598905.1 uncultured Candidatus Sericytochromatia bacterium
AAAGAATAGCTCAAAACAGGGGTTTTGTCGAGACTGGCCGTCAGTGAAAGTGGCGCCAATAACTCACTGATGCGGTATTTGTCTTCCAACATGCGGTTGTATTCGTCCGTCATGACATAGGCATCACGGATATTCCAGAGATGGTAACCCAACAGCGTCAGGGTAATCATCAAATTGCCCAAGCCAGCGGCCTCTTCCGGCCGATTTGAAAGCAAGGCATAACCGGCCAAACCACCGGCCAGAAGCACTGTACCGCCGCCCATGATCCAGAAAGCACGGGGATTGTCATTGCCCACATAGAGCTGCCCCAGACCGGGATACAGAGTGGAGAGCAAAAGCGCCCGTGCGGGATCGCGTTTCATTTCGCTCAGACTTTCTTGCCGACGCCGATCCATTTGGGCCAGTTCGATTTTTTCAGACAGGCTCAGAGTGGTTGAAAAAAGAGGACTGCTCTGCTCTGGCTGCTCGGGTGCGGCCTGAGCAGGAAACGCCAAAGAAGCAGTCATCAGACCGCAAACAGCCAGGGATTTCCACTGAAATTTTCTCATGTGTTCCAGAATACCATACCTTCTAGCAATTGTTGATAGCCCTGATCACAAATTCGCCCAGGATCTCCATCAGGGGCCAAAACGGGACTCAATCGACCCAGCCAATCAGCCCTCCCAAGCGCCCGGTTACACCGCTATCGCGGCGAAAGGAGAAAAAGAGTTCAGGTTCACTCACCGTACAGCGGTCCAAACTCCAAATCGCCGTTGGAGATAACCCTGCGGCCAGGGCCTGACGCCGGTTGATCTCAACCAAATCGAGGTGGTATTTGTCCCCTTTGGAACGCGCCACGCGGGCATCGTGCAGATCGATTTGAGCGGCAAAGGCCTCGGCCACCTCAGCTCCCACTTCAAATTGTCCAAAACCAATCCCCGGACCAATCGCCACCTGAATTTGGGCCGGTTCAGCCCCAAATTCAGCACAGAGTCGCTCAATCGCCCGCGTCAGAATCTGGGCCTGGGTTCCACGCCAACCGGCATGAAGCGCACCCACGGCATGCACTTCGGGTGCAACCAAGAGAATGGGCAAACAGTCGGCCACCTGAATCAAGAGCGGCACCTGGCTGTTGGAGGTAATTAGGCCATCGACCTCGGGAAAACCCGACTCTTGCGACAATGCGCCGCGTCCAGCGTGGCTGGCATCAACCGTTTGAATACCTGCCCCGTGGCATTGGCGGCAAGCAACCCAGCGCAAAGCATCCAACTCCAGTGCTTGACCCAAACGGCGGCGATTTTCGCTGACGGCTTCAAAGGTCTCATTTTCACCCGTCGGGTATTTGAGGTTGAGCGCAGCATAAGGGCCTTCGCTGACCCCTCCAACACGGGTCGAGAAGCCGTGGCGCAGACCTGGAATCTGATTCCAGTGAGGGAGGCTCAAAAAAAGAGGGGAGGACATAAGCTGGCTCCTAAAAGAATCAAAGGCGGGTTTTGCGCCCAGAATTAACAGCGGTTAAAACCAGAGCAGCCACGCCAAATGCCAGGGCCAGAGATTGAAAAACCAGGGTGAGTATTCGTAAGCGCATGGGTTCTATTATAGCCCAAAGTGCTCATTTAGCCCAAAGTGCTCATTTAGCCCAAAAGCAGCGATGCAGGATTGAGAATGATTGTGATTAACTCTCGGACTGATAGCGTTTAAGGGTACTGCGCACCCACTTCATGTATTGCTCATACGAACCGCTGGCCTGACTGATCCTGTAATCCTGCTTTAAGATGCTGCGCACAGGGGCAATCGGATCTTGGCCCAGGCGTTTAACTGGACGCTGCAAAGCGGCTTTGCGGGGAACTGCGTTGTTTTTGCGCAGCACAGAACGGCTGGCCTGTTGGTAAGATGGACGACTGCTTCGGGGTGGTAAGGGCTGAATTTTCACCACCGGCAGGGGCACAAGCTGCTGGCGTGATGGCTGTTGAAGCTGCTTGGGGGCTGCCGTTAAAGCCGGCCTGGTAAGTTGTGGCCGGGCCTCGGGCAAACGCATCTGTTGGGTGAGAGCAGGCAGTTGACTGACCCGCATGGGAGCCGTTTGCAAAGCCTGACGCAAAGCGGGCACAACGGCAACGCTGCACATAAAGATCACCAATAATTGCAAAATAAAATTGCTTTCGCGATCGAAAATCTGGAAGAGCTGCCTCAGAGAATCACGGAATTTCGGCATCACTTTATTCCTCCTCATTGAACCTGGGGTGTTTAGATTATAAACAAGCCCAAGTCTAACTGTAAAGATTTATGAAGTTTTTTATCTTTTTGTGTTCAGATTGTTTTGGGAGCTGATCAAAGGGCGGGCCCGCCCAGTCTTTGCAATAGACAACAGCCCCTGGGCGCAAAGGCACGGGTTGATCAGACAAAAGCCCTTGATAAAACTCCCAGAGATTCCAGCCCAAACGCAGCTCCCAAGGCTGACCGTGGGCCTGCCCCAAAAAGAGCGCACGGGAGAGGGATAGGCTGTCTTGCAAAAGTCCAGCCGACAAAGCCAGCCCCTGCTCCTGCAGCAGATTTTCCAAAACCACTTGGTTTTGTTGGTAGAAGACATCCAAACTCTGGCTCTGCAAAATGCCCATCATGACATAATCATGAGCCTCCAGCCAGACCTGAAGCGGTGAATTGCTGACCAGCGGTCCCAAACAAAAGGGGGTCTCGCCCATACTGGCAGCGCGGGCCTTGCGCTGAAAAAACCGCCAGATATCTTCCAACATCCAAGCCTGGGTGGGCTGAGGGCGCATATACGCCTCAAACAGGGTGCGAAAAGAAAGCCCCAACTCGAGATTGAGCAGCATCAACGGCAATTGCAAAAGTTTGCGGTTAAAGTGCAGCAATTCGCTGAACCAGGCATAGGTCTTCATATTGACCCAATCTTC
>CAZRFI010000032.1:0-23043 GCA_964598905.1 uncultured Candidatus Sericytochromatia bacterium
TTTGGGGTGCCGCATTTTCGCAAGGTCCTGGCCAAATTGCAGCCAGACATGGTAGTGATGTTGATCCACGGTGCCCATGAGGTTTTTCATGCCAGTATCAAGGCCGATGGCTATATCCCCAACTTAACCGTGGTTACCGACGCGGTCACGATCCGCGACTCCTGGGTGCACCCTGAATGTGACCATATTATTGTCTCGACCCCCGAAGCGCGGGAGGCCTGTTTGGCTGAGGGCATTGCCCCTGAAAAACTCGAAATTGTGGGGCATCCGATGGACCCCCGTTTTGCCATTCCGGCCCCACCGCGGGAGGAACTCTGCCAACAATATGGCATCGACCCGAATAAATTCACGGTGATGATCATGATGGGTGGCGCTGGCGGAAAAAAGATTTTGCGCTTCTCCAAATTATTGGCCGAAAGTGGTCTGCCGGTGCAGGTGGTGGCCATGTGTGGCAAAGATGCCTGGTTGTTGAATCAAATGCAGATTTTTGCCCAAACCTCTCCGATTCCGATTCATGCCTTTGGCTTTACCACAGACATTCCCAATTTGATGGGGCTCTGTCAGGCGATTGTGACCAAACCGGGGCCCGGCACGATCATGGAAGCCATGGCACGGGATTTGCCGATTATTCTCGACGACAGCAATTACACCATGTACCAGGAAAAAGGCAATGTCAATTATATTGCTGAACACGGCATTGGTACGGTGATCAGCAGCGCCTCAGAACTCGTGCCCGCGATCAAAAAACTGGTGACCGAACCTGCGAGCTATAGCCACATGCAGGATCAGATCAAACGGCACAAACGGGCCGATGCGGGGCTTCAGATTGCCGAACATATCCATACCCGGCTCAACCCACCGAGTCCCGACACGCCTTGAGTTTTTGGCCCGCTTTCGGTATGCTTGAGAACAGCTGCAGAAAGAGGTAAGTACCCATGTCCATGGACGAGGCGATTATCAGCGCGGTCATGGCCAGTTCCTTTGACCCCTGTCTCTACTGCACCCCGATCATCAATGCCGAGAACGAAATTGAAGATTTTCGCATCGAAAACCTCAATTCCCAGGCTTCACAATGGCTCAATATCTCGCCAGACATTTCCGAACAGCTGCAATTGCGCCGGGATTTTTCTGAGCATGTGCCCGAATCCATTTGGCTGATTTATTTACACGTGATGGACTCCGGTGAACACAAAAATTGGAGCTATCACCCCGCAGACAATCCCGAAAGTCCCCAATGGGAAGTGCGTTTGGTTCGGCTGGAACACGGACTGCTGCTGAGCTTTCGCAAAGCCGAAGCAAAGTCCCCGAGCCAGGAAATGGAATTGCAATGGCAAAAAATCCTGGCCGAAGAAGCCGCTGAAGGCATGTTGGACTGGGATCTCAAAACAGGCCATACCCGCTATTCGATGCGGCTGCGGGCCATGTTGGGCTTGGGCTTGGTGGCTCTGCCCCAAACCATTCAGATCTTTTTTAATTCCCTCTCTCCGGCAGAAGCCGAACCAGTTCAAACCCAGATCTGGACTGCGATCAACGGCAATTCCACTCAATTGGAGCACCGCACCCGTTTTATGCACCTCGATGGCAGTTTGATCACGCTCTTTTGTTCGGGTCGCATTTTGCGTTCGCCAGAAGGCGAAGCCCTGCGGGTGGTCTACGTCTTTCGCGACCAGACCCGCGAGGCCCAACTCGAAGAGGAACTGCAACACCAGCAGGAACTCTTTCAGCTCTTTTTGGATGCGGGCAACGATGGTTTTTTTGACTGGAACCCCCAATCGATGTCTGTGTATTTTTCCTCGCGTTTAAAAGAAATGCTGGGTTATAAAAATTCGGAATTGTCCAATAGCTGGAGCGCCTGGCAGCAGATTCTGGCCCCCTGTAATGAAGATTGGGCCAGGGGTCTGACAGAAGAGGTAAAAGCGCAAAATCTTCCCACTGGGCCGATTCCGCTCAAGCTGCTGCACAAACAGGGGCACGAAGTCCGTATTTTGCTCAGACTCAGTGGCAAACGCCTGTTCCAGGGGGCCTATCTGCGTGTGCTCGGCCTGGGCACGGATTTGAGTTGTTTGGCGCAAGAGCTGGGTGGGCGACCTTCACAGGCATGACAGACTGGATTTTTCTCAGGGGGCTGATACGCGAGGCGGGCCATTGGCTGCAATTTCCCCGGCAGTTCAAACACGCTTTTCCCCAAGACACGGTCCATTTTTTTGAAATTCCCGGCACAGGCCAACACTTCCAGGCTGACAGCCCAACTGAGATCGGCGGCATGGTCGAAGCCCTGCAAATCGACTTTGCCAAGCGCCTGTCAAATTTGTCCGAAAAACCGCGGATTCTCTCGATCTCTCTGGGATCGATGGTGTCCTTGGAATGGCTCTCACGTTACCCCGACCAATTTGGGGGCGCGGTGCTAATCAACACCAGCTTGAGTAGCCTGAACCCCGTCTATGAAAGACTTCGGCCCCACAATTATCCCTGGATTGTCAAATTATTGGCCACCCCCAGCCCCGAAGTGCGCGAGCGCCAATTGCTCAAACTGGTCAGCAACGAGCCCCAGCATCACGCCTTGGCCGCTGCCAAATTTGCCGCAATCCAACACCTGCGCCCGATTTCGCGCGCCAATGCCCTGCGCCAGCTTTACGCGGCTTCGCGCTACAGACTCAAAAGCAAACCCACGGGCATTCCGCTGCTCTTGCTCAACTCCGAAGGCGACCGCTTCGTCAATCCGGTTTGCACCGAGGCTCTGGCCAAATACCTGGGTGTGCCCTGGCAGACCCATCCCCACGCCGGGCATGATTTGCCCCTCGATGCGCCTGAGTGGGTGATTGAACGGGTGAAGGATTGGTGTCAGCGTCTTTGACGCCGCTTTCCCTTTTTCATTTCCCATTCTCCCTTTTCCATTCTCAATTCTCCATTTTCCCAACTCTGACTCGTGCTAAAATGTCAAAGTGTCACAGATGGGTGCTGTGCATATTTCAACTCCATCCTCCCCATCTGTCAAATCTCAGCTTAAAGGTTTTTCTTTCATGACAACCAAATCCCGCATCGAACTGGATCACGTCACCATTCGCTTTGCTGGTGACTCAGGTGATGGCATGCAATTGACAGGCACCCAATTCACCAATACCTCTGCCATTGTCGGCAATGACTTGGCTACTTTTCCCGACTTTCCCGCCGAAATCCGTGCCCCAGCCGGAACCTTGCCCGGTGTCTCCAGCTTTCAGGTTCAAATTGGCGAGGTGGATATCCACACCCCTGGCGACGAACCCGATGTCCTGGTCGCCATGAATCCGGCGGCCCTCAAAGCCAATTTGGCAGCATTGCCCAAAGGTGCGACCCTGGTCGTTGATGAATCTCAATTCACGGCCCGCAACCTCGACAAAGCCAATTATGTTTCCAATCCCCTTGATGACGGCAGCCTCGATGGCTACCGTGTGATCAAAGTGGATATCTCGAAACTGACGCTCAACGCGCTTGAAAGTGTTGACATAGACAACCGCGCCAAAGGCCGCTGCAAAAACTTCTTTGCCCTGGGCATGATGTATTGGATGTATAACCGCCCGATGGGCCCGAGCAAAGACTGGATTGAACGCAAATTTGCAAAAAAGCCCATTTTAGCCGAGGCCAATAAACTGGCCATGACTGCCGGTTTTAACTATGCCAATACGGCAGATTTAATGCCCAGCTCGTTTGAAATTAAACCCGCCAGTATCGAAGCGGGAACCTACCGCAGTATTTCGGGCAATCAATCGCTGGCCCTGGGCCTGATTGCCGCCTCGCGCCAAGCGGGTCTGCCACTGTTTTTGGGCACCTACCCGATCACACCCGCCACAGATATTTTGCATGAGTTGGCCAAACACAAAGAATACGGCGTGATCACCTTCCAGGCCGAAGACGAAATCGCCGCCATCTGTTCCACAATTGGGGCCAGCTACGGCGGTGGTTTGGGGGTTACCTCGACCTCGGGTCCGGGTATGTGTCTCAAAGCTGAGGCCATGGGCCTGGCGGTCAAAACCGAATTGCCGCTGATCATTATCGACGTGCAGCGCGCGGGCCCCTCGACGGGTATGCCCACCAAGACCGAACAATCCGATCTGATGCTCTCGCTCTATGGCCGCCACGGCGAGTCCCCGATTTGTGTGATCTCTTGCAGCCGTCCGACCGACTGCTTTGATGTGGCCCTCGAAGCGGCCCGGATTGCCGTGACCTTTATGACGCCCGTGATTCTGCTCTCCGATGGCTATATCGCCAACGGCACAGGGCCTTGGAAATTGCCCGATCCCGACAATTTGCCTGCCATTCATGTGCGCCGCCCCGTTGACCCTTCGGAGTTTCAACCCTTCAAACGCGACGAGGAACACCTCGCGCGGGAGTGGGCAATTCCCGGTATGCCCGGTTTTGAACACCGCATTGGCGGAATCGAAGGCCAGGAAAACACCGGCAATGTGAGTTACGACCCTGTCAACCACGCCCGTATGAGCCAATTGCGCGCCGACAAAATTCAGCGCATTGCGGATTTTATTCCCGAGCAGAGTGTGAGTGGGCCCGAAGAGGGCGACTTGCTGGTGATCAGCTGGGGCGGGACCTATGGTGCCGTCTACTCAGCGGTGCAGCAATTGCAGCGCCAAGGCAAGTCTGTGGCCCATGCCCATTTGCGCTACCTCAATCCCTTTCCGAAAAACCTGGAGAGCCTGATGCGCAAATACAAACAGATTTTGGTGCCCGAATTGAACATGGGCCAGCTCTCCAAGGTCTTGAAGTATACCTACGAAATTCCCCTGGAATCGTATACCAAGATCCAGGGGCAGCCCTTTAAGATTCGTGAGCTGCGCGAAAAAATAGAGCAGATGCTTGGCTAAGGAGAAAACCGGAAATGTCTCAAACCCTGACTAAAAAAGACTTTGCCTCAGATCAAGAGGTTCGTTGGTGTCCCGGCTGCGGCGATTATGCCATTCTCAACGCCGTGCAGTCACTTTTGCCCACCCTGGGTGTGCCGAAAGAGAAAACCGTCTTTGTTTCGGGAATTGGCTGCAGTTCGCGCTTTCCCTACTATATGTCGACCTATGGCTTTCACACCATTCATGGCCGGGCCGCTGCAATTGCCACGGGTCTCAAAACGGTGAACCCAGAACTCTCGGTTTGGGTCGTTACAGGCGACGGCGACTCGCTTTCGATTGGGGGCAATCACTTTATTCACGCCATTCGCCGCAATGTCGATTTAAACGTGCTGCTGTTTAACAACGAAATTTACGGTCTGACCAAAGGCCAGTACTCACCCACCAGCCCCACGGGTCTGGTGACCAAGTCTTCGCCTTTTGGCTCACTTGAGCGCAGCTTTTCGGCTGCCAGTCTCTCGATTGGGGCTGAAGCGACTTTCTTCGCCCGCACCATTGATTCCGAGCCCAAATACATGCAAGAAATCTTTGCCCGCGCTGCGGCCCACAAGGGCATGTCGGTGGTTGAAATCCTGCAAAACTGCGTGATCTTCAACGATGGTGCCCACAAGGCGATCACCGACCGCGCCAGCAAAGACGACATGCAATTGCGTCTCGAACATGGCAAACCGATGATCTTTGGTGCCAATCGCGACAAAGGCATTCGCCTCAACGGGATCACCCCCGAGGTGGTTACCATTGGCGAAAATGGCATCAGCGAAGCGGATCTCTTGATTCACGACGAACGGGCCACAGAACCCACCCTGGCTTATTTCCTTAGCCGGATGCGTTCGCCTGAGTTTCCCACCCCCTTGGGGGTGTTCCGCTCGGTCGAAGCACCCAGTTTTACCGAAAAGGTCCACCAACAAATTGAAGATATCCGCAATAAAAAGGGTGAGGGAGATCTGCGCAAATTGCTCTTCTCCGGCGACACCTGGGAAGTAAAGGAATAATTATGCAGTTTCACAAAAGCGCTTTATTGGCACTCAGCTTAACCTTGAGCATGAATATCTTGGGGGCCTGCGCCGCCAGTCAGGATCCCAAGCCCGAAGAGAGCAAGCCGCCCCAGCAAGAGGCCCAGGCCCCCCTGCCGAAGGAGCCCGATCCCCAAAATGCCGAAGAACTTTACGCCTATGCCGAAGCGCTGGAGCGTCAAGGCCAAGAAGAGAAGGCCATGGGCTATTATGTTCAGACCACCCAGCTCAATCCCGACCACCTCAAGGCCCAGATTGCCTTGGCCCAACTCTATGTCAAATTCAACCGCATGGACGAAGCCAAAGTGGCCTATGAGAGCATTTTGCGCCTCGATCGCGAACATGCCTTTGTGGCCCAATACAAAGAGGCGCGCCTCAAATATTACAGCGCCCTGAATATTGCCCAAAACGAAGAGTATGAAAAGGCCCTGCAATTGGTCAGCCAGGCCCCCCGCAATACCCCTCTCGACAAAGAAATCGACGATTCTTCGCAAAAGTGGAAGGCCCTGATCGACTCCCGCCAGGAAGACAAAAAGGCCGACGAAATTTTGCAGCAGGCCTCACTCTTGGCTTACAAAGGCAAGTACAAAGAGGCGATAGAATTGGCCCAAACCGCCCCCAATGCCAGTACCAATTCGATGGTCACATCGCGGGTTGAGCAATGGACCAAAGCCATGCAAGAGCAAGACAAAGGCGTTCAGCCGATTGGCCCGAATAACCAAAGCACCAACACCAGCAACACCTCCACCCCTCCGGCTCCGACGGGCAATACCCGTCTGGTCAATGCCGATCAGGTCAATTTGCGCCAATCGCCGTATCTCTACGCCGAATCGCTGAGCAGCCTCAAACGCGGTGCCCAGGTCGAAATTCTGATGGACAAGGCCTATGAGTCAGACGGTTACCAGTGGAGCAAGGTCAAAACCAGTGATGGCACAGTGGGTTGGATTGCTGCCAATTTATTGGTGGGTTCTTTGACGGCGACGCCCCCCGTGACCCCACCTACTCAGCCCCGCAATACGCCTCCTAGCAACAACAGCAGTAGCAGCAGTGGTACGGGTGAGAGCCGCGAAATTAAATCCGATGACGTCAATATCCGCCGCTCGCCCTCGCTCAGTGGTACCCTCGTGACCCGCGCGATGGGGGGAACGACGGTCCAATTGCTCGATCCTGCGCCCGTCAAAGCCGATGGTTATCAGTGGATGCATATTCGTCTGCCTGATGGCCAAGAGGGTTGGGTCGCCTCTACCTTCTTGAGCAGCCCCCGTCAGGTGGCTCCGCCTGCGGTCAAACCGACCCCGGCCACACCCGCCAAGCCGAACAATGCGATCAAAGCGGGTTATGCCGCAGTGCGCGGTACAGATATCAACGTGCGCAGTTTGCCTTCGACCAATGGCAAAATTGTCGGTCAGATCTCTGGCCCTGGCCAAGTCAAACTCTTGGCCAAAAAGCCGGTTAAACAAGGGGTGCATATCTGGCGGGCGATTCAGCTCAGCAACGGTACCCAGGGTTGGGTGGTGTCTCAGTTTTTGAGTACCACATCCCAGACGGGGCCAGCAGCCAAGCCCACCCCCAGCCGCCGCCGTTATATCCGTGGCGACAGAGTGAATATTCGCAAAGAGGCCAGCACGACTTCTAAGATTATTGCGCTCGGGGTCGAAGGCACCGCTGTGACCCTGCTCTCAGATAAATTTGTCAAAAGCCAGGGCCTGACCTGGGCCAAAATTCGCCTTTCCAACGGTGAAATTGGTTGGGTGGCAACCCAGTTTATTGGGCGCTAAACGTGGATCAATTTTTACAATCCCTCGATAGCCAACTGAGCCCGGTTGATCGGGACAGTCTCTTTGGCAAATCCTGGGCCGATGGCATGCAAGCGCTGTCGGAGGCCCAGGAACTCGATGGGGTTGAGCGTCAAGAGCGCTTGGTGCAGTCCTGTGACCAGTTTATTCTGGCCATTCATCATGCCCGTTCGCGGCCCGAGCCCTATTTGGGCATGGCGTATTTGCTCACGATTCTCGAAGACTACCACTCTGCAGGCAAATACGTGCGCTTGGCTCTGCGTTTGGCACCGGGTTATCCCGAAGCCGAAGATCTCAATCGCCTGATTCAGACTTGCTCAGCCGTTTCCAATGCCTTTGCGGATCTGTCTGAACTCTGTATGGTGGCCGGGGTGCGCCTCGAAGAGGTGCTGCCCGAAGATCAAGATATTCAACCCGAAGAGCTTTATGCCAAAACCGAAACCCTGCTCTATACCCAATTGCAATTGATCGATCATGAACCCGCTCCCGAGGTGGTTACCCGCCCCGAAGGCCTGGCGGAAATGAAACACCGCACCCAAGAACTGACGGCCTTTACCCGTGCGATTCGCCAGCGTTTGGAGATTTTGCGGCCGCACAAAGACATTGCCGAATTGGAGTTGCAATTGCAGGGCTTGGAAAATCTCTGCCAGAAATGCCAGAGCTGCTTACATATCTCTCAACAATTGGCCGAAATGAGTGAGTGGGTCAAACAGGACTTTAAGCTGCTAACCCGCCACGTGATTCAATTGCGTATGCATGCCACCGCCGAAGAAGTGGCCCGCGCTGAACGTTTTGATGCCGAACTGCAAACGCGCTACGACAAGATTGTGGCCATTATTCAAGGATTAGAAAATGAAACCCGCACCCGCTTTGAAGAAGAAATTAGCTTTGCCCCACTCATGCAACAGCGTGAAAATTTTCAGCAATTGCTCGACAGTACCCGTCGCCGTGTACACATGCCCAACGCCTGAGGTCATTGCCTGATGTCATTTTTTAAAAAAGACCAGATGTTGGTGGTGGCCTGTGCCTTTGGACTGGAGTCTTTGGTCAGCGATGAATTGCGCAAATTGGGCATCGAAGACGTTCACACCGAAAACGGCAAAATCCGCTTTCGCGGCGGCGAAAAAGAGCTGGCTTTGGCTTTGCTCTGGCTGCGCACCGCCGATCGGATCGGGATCGAAATCGCCAATTTTAAAGCCGAGAGCTTTGACGAACTCTTCGATCAAACCCTTGCTCTGCCCTGGGAAAACTGGTTGCCTGTCGATGCCGTGATGCATATTACCGGGCGCTCACACAAGTCCAAGCTCTTCAGCGTGCGCGATTGCCAGTCTTTGGTCAAAAAAGCCCTGGTCAAAGCCATGCAGCGCAAATACAAACACCAAACCCTGCCCGAAACCGGTGCCCTGTATAAAATTGAAATCTCGATGCTCAACGATGTCGCCACCCTGACCCTCGACTGCACAGGTGCGAGTTTGCACAAACGGGGCTACCGCTCCGACGCGGGCGATGCCCCGCTCAAAGAGACCTTGGCGGCGGCGATGGTGCTGCTCAGCCGCTGGGACCCTTCCCGCACCCTGAGTGACCCCTGTTGTGGCTCGGGCACGATTGCAATTGAAGCTGCCCTGATTGGCCTCAACCGCGCACCCGGACTCAAACGCAGCTTTACGGCTGAGACCTGGCCCGACGCAGATAAAACGCTCTGGCAAAATCTGCGCACAGAGGCCCAGGCCCAAGAACTGCCTGGCGACTTCCGGATTTTGGCCTCGGATATGGACAGCAAGGTGCTCAGAAAAGCGCGTCAGAACGCGATCAATGCCGGTGTTGATGAGCAGGTAGGCATTCAAACCCTGAGTTTGGGTGAGTTTCGCTCACGCAAGAAATTTGGGGTGGTGATTATCAACCCCCCGTATGGTGAACGCATCGGCGAGCGCACCATCGTTGAGATGCTCTACCACGATCTCAAGGCCCTGATGGAGGAGTCCGACACCTGGTCGTATTTTATTCTCACTGCCGATCATGAACTCGAAACCCGGATCAACCGCAAGGCCAGTAAACGGCGCAAATTGTTTAATGGCAAGATTCCCTGCCAGTATTATCAGTTTTGGGGCCCGCTGCCCTGGACCAAAGAGAGCAATGAATAAACCGCGCGCATGACGTCTTTGCCCGGATCTTTGCGGTCGTAAGGCTCTAAAAAGCCGTACCAGACATCCGGTTTGCGGCCTGGGCCCAAATCGGGCAGCAGGGCCAAATAGACCTTGTCGCGGATGCTGCCAGCGAGATAGTTATAATCCGGGAAACTGGGGCTGGAGCCGCGCCGCAGTGCCACTTTGCCAATGTCTTCGTGTGAATAGACCCGCTCGGGGGGAATGGCAAACTGCTCTTGCAGAGTGGCCACCAAGTCTGCTGCCGCTTCGAGCTGGACCCGCTTGCCCGCCTGCCAGCGGGTTATCAGCGAGCCTGTGCTGGTGGGCTGGCCTTGTTGATCCCCTTGTTGCTCCCAGAGGCTGGCATTGCCCACCAATTCAATCCCCACCGCCTGATCGTCGATGCCTGATTGGCCTTTGCTGATGCGATTGAGTGGGCTGTATTGGTAGATCTGGCCTTCGGCATCGACACTGAAATGGGTCCAGGCCCCGCCGAGGTATTGCTGAGGCGTGTTGCGGTTAAAAATCGCAAAGGCGTGGCTTTCGTCTTCGCCTTCGGTGGAGTGTAAGACAATCAAACTGGGCGAAAAATCCTGGTTGAGTGCCTCTTTGAGACCATAGCGCCAGTCAAAGTAGACATTTGCGCCCTCCCGGCGAAAGGTGTATTCTCGCGGGGAAGCAAAGAGCCCAATCGGTTTGTGTTGGATCTGGCGGTTTTTGAGGGTCTGCGCCAGCCAATCCAATTTGGGTTGATAGGCCAAAGGCAAACCCGCGCGGGCCTGTACCCCGAACTGAAAGCCGGCTTCGCGCCCGAAGGCCAAGCTGGGTTTATACGGCTTCTGCTCCGTCACTTGGCTGGGCCCACAGCTCATCAAGGCCCCAAACACCAGCGCACCCCCTGTGATGAGGGCCATGCCAGGGGGTAAAAACGGGTGATTTAAACCTTTCATGCGAGATCACACCTCTGGTTGAGGATACCATAATTCTGTATCTGGTACTGATAGCTTGGGTGTTATCTTATGCACGACATTGTGTTAAACTGACCGCATCTTTTCTGTTTGGGTTAATTTTCTGTGATTTTCTCCGGCGTTTGGAACCTCTTCTGCTCTGAAGGGATTTTGGGGGTGGGCTTGTTATGGCGTCAATCACCGAGTTCAAATCTGACTTATTGGCTCTTGGAGCGAGGGTCGTGATTCGTGATGAAGAGTGGAGTATGAGGTGGGTGATTCCTCCGACGCAAGAGAAACCCGATCACAATTCCATTAAATACCACGACAAAGTAATTATCTTGAACGTGTCCACTGCTCGGACATCATTGTGATTGATGAAGCGCACAATGATGCTGACCGCAACGGGGTTAATAATTTCTATGCTAAGTAAGTCCAGTAGTTCTTCGTGCCGCACCCATTTGGCTCGTCTGCTCTCGCACCGTTCGAATACCCTGAGCATGTTTTTTCCACACCCTCCTTTGAACGCCCTGACTGTGAGTGGGACTATGCCGCGGGGTCTGGGTGCATTTTCAGCTACGCTGGCGCAAGACGTTGTTAAGGAGGTTATCGCATGACCATATCGAGTATCCAGAGCCGAATTCAGAGAATTGAAAAGGACATGTTTGACTTGAATCGAAAAATCTCTGAGTTGGATAAAAAGATCTTAGAGTGTAATAAAGAGATTTCTCGGGCAGAAAAAAGCTTGGCCGGAACGAAAAGTTTGTCAAGTGCCAATTCCTATCGTAGCAAACTCCAAAGAGAACGTGAAAAAATACTGGATCACCAACAAGGAAAAGATCGGCTTGCTAGAGAGCTGATCAAAAAACAGGAAAATCTGGCCAAAGAAAAGAAAGATCTGCAATCTGAAGAGCAGAAGCTTGCCAAGAAGAGTACAGAGGAAACAAAGAAAAAAGACGAGACGATCAAGAAACTCCAAAATAAGATCAATGCCCTGGCTATTCAAAATAGTCAGCAGGTTGAACAAAAATACTCTTCTTCGTCTGGTTCAAATCATAAGGAATATGATGTCTTTGTATCCCACGCCTATGAAGACAAGGATTCTTTTGTGAGAGGGTTGGTCAATGAGTTAATTGCTCTGAATTTAACTGTCTGGTACGACGAACTTACTTTAAAAATGGGCTCAAAGCTTAGGCAAAGCATTGATAAGGGGTTAGTCAGTTCACGATTTGGAGTCGTTGTTCTCTCTCATGCCTTCTTTGCAAAAAACTGGACCAACTATGAACTTGACGGCCTCTTTGCCAAAGAGAATAGGCCCAAAAGTAAAGGTGGGAGCAACGATGTAATTTTGCCTATTTGGCACAATATCTCAAAAGACGAAGTAACAGCCTATAGTCCATCTTTGGCTAACACAGTGGCTCTTTCAACAGCTGTGTACACAGTTAAAGACATTGCCCAAGAAATCTACAATATAGTTAAATCCGAGGATCTTTAATTGTATGGCTGAAATTTATTGGGAATTCAAAATTAATGGCAATCCTTGGGCAATTGAACAATTAGCAACTTCAAATGGCTCATCTGATGAGTGGCAAATCACAAAAAAATCTGGGGAATGGTTCCTTCGTTTTCCAGAGTTTTCTCCTGAGTCGGCTGTACGATTACAACAGTTGAACTCTGGTGTTAAAGGCATTTTGATTAAATTGCGAGATCAGAAGGAAAAAGCAAAGCCACAAGCAAAAAAAATTCTGGACAGGCTTAACAGTATTTTATTTTTCATTGATTCTTCCGCTGGCAAGCTAGGACTGAGCTCTATTTGTTATGTTGATGAAAATGAACGAATGGATTTTCTTGAAGTCATTGAAACAATTGAAGTTTCTGACCATATTAGTTTCAACGCTTTTAATGAGAATGGTGAGATTATTGGACGACAACCGGCAGACCGGATCAAAGATTTGCTGAGGTTGAGTGAAGAGTCACCTGATATCGCAGAAATGATGAGTTATATGCAGCAGTATGGCATGCACGATTGGGTAAATATGTATAAGATTTTTGAGTTGCTTAGAAAAAAATTAGGTGGAGATAACAAGCTGATTAAAGCACTTTCGACCACCAAAGCTCAAAAGGACCGTTTTACAAGAACTGCAAATAATCCCGAGGCTTCGGGTGATTTAGCCCGTCATGCAGTTTCCGATCAATCTCCGCCGTCTGATCCCATGACTCTTGAAGAGGGCCGTGGGTATTTAAAAACCCTTTTGTTGCGTTATTTCAGTCTCAATATCAACGCTGTTATTGGTCCCAAATCCTCTTCCGAATAAATTATCTCCTAAATCAGCTCAGTATCTCACCAGAACAACATAATTCAAAGGAACTTTCATGGTCGATACTCTCTACAAAGAAGTGAACTACAGCCTAGCCGCCCTGCTCTCAGAAATTGAACTAGGCAACCTTGGCCTACCCGATATCCAACGTCCCTTTGTTTGGAAAAATGCCAAAATCCGCGATCTGTTTGACTCAATGTACCGTGGCTACCCCGTCGGTTACCTGCTCTTCTGGCAAAACGCTGTCGACAACAGCCGCGCGATTGGCACCGACACCAAACAAAAATTCCCGCTGCTGATGATCGTTGATGGTCAGCAACGCCTGACCTCTCTCTATGCAGTCGTTAAAGGTATCGAAATCATCCGCAAAACCTTTCACAAAGAAAAAATCACCATCGCATTTAATCCCATCGAGGAAAAATTTGCTGTCGCCGATGCCGCCATTCGTCGCGACAAAGAATACCTGCCCGACATCTCGATTCTCTGGAAGCCAGACGTTGACAGCCACGATATTGTCGAAGCCTACCTCGAAAATCTCGAAGCCAGCCGCGAACTCGACAAAGAAACCAAGCGCAGCATTCGCAAAGCCGTCAGCAAAGTTCAAAATCTGACATCTTACCCCATGACCGCCTTGGAGCTCTCGGCCACTGTCAGCGAAGAAGAAGTCTCGGAAGTCTTTGTGCGCATCAACAGCAAAGGCCAACCCCTCAAACAATCCGACTTCATCCTGACCTTGATGTCTGTCTTCTGGGACGAAGGCCGCCGCCAGCTTGAAGACTTCTGCCGCGACGCCCAGACTCCCAGCCGCGACAAATCATCCCCCTACAATGTCTTGATCCAACCCGAACCCGACCAACTGCTGCGCGTCGCAGTTGGCCTGGCCTTCAAACGCGCTCGCCTGCAATACGTCTACGCCATCTTGCGCGGCAAGGATTTAGAAACTGGCAAAATCGACGATGAGCGTCGCGTAGCTCAGTTTGACCGCCTCAAAACCTTTCAGGAAAAAGTCCTGAATTTGCAGCACTGGCATGACTTCCTCAAGTGCATCCGTATGGCTGGCTACCTCAACGACAAAATGATCACCTCCAAGAGTCACCTGCTGTACAGTTACATCTTCTACCTGATTGGCCGCATCGAATACGCCATCGAAATCCCCGTCCTGCGCAAAGCCATTGCCCGCTGGTTTTTCATGATCAACCTGACAGGTCGCTATACCTCCTCCCCCGAATCCGCCCTGGAATTCGACATGGCCCAGCTGCGCTCGGTCAAAACCGGTGAAGAATTCTTGCAGATGCTCGAAAAGGTCTGCCACGAAAAGCTCACCAACGACTTCTGGAGCATGACCCTGCCCTCTGAACTGGCGACGTCCTCCCCGCGCAGCCCGTCCCTCTTTGCCTACCAGGCCGCCCTGGTCCTGCTCGAAGCCAAAGTACTCTTTTCTGACATGAAAATGGTTGACCTGCTCAACCCGCATGAGACCCCACCGCGCAACATCGAAAAGCATCACCTATTCCCCAAAGCCTATCTCAAGCGCCAGGGCATTACCGAACAACGCGAAATGAATCAAACCGCTAACTACGCCTTCCTGGAATGGAACGATAACGCCAAAATCCGTGACCAAGGCCCGGCCCATTATCTGCCTATCATGAAAGCCCAGATTTCTCCCCAGGTCTTGGAACGCATGTACGAATGGCACGCCCTCCCGGATCAGTGGGAGGAGATGCCCTACAAAGAGTTCCTGATTCTGCGCCGCGAGCGCATGGCCAAGATTATTCAGATGGGCTATCAAACCCTGGCTGATCACCATCTGGTTCCCGCTTTTGAAATGCCCAGCCCCGAAGCGCTCGTCGAAATGGGTGAAACCACCGATGTCGAATACAAATCTACCCTGCGTGTAAACCTACACACCGATAATCCCGATCCTAAAATGGAACTGGCCTGTTTAAAAACATTGGCTGGCTTTATCAACGCCAATGGCGGTACTCTCTTAATCGGTGTGGCCGACAACGGCGATCCTGTAGGCATCGAACGCGACAAATTCCCCAATGAAGACAAAATGAATCTGCACCTGATCAATTTGATCACCGCCAGAATGGGAGCAGACACCATGATGTATATCCATCCCCAATTTGACGATTACCAGGAGGTGCGCGTCTTCATTGTTAAGTGCCTAAAAGGTCGCTCACCCGTTTTTGTCAAAGACGGCGAACAAGCCCGCTTCTTCCTGCGCACTGGTGCCGCCACTAATGAACTCACTGGCACCCAGATGCAAAATTACATCAAGCACAGGTTCGGTTAAGCCATGCTGCCAAAGCTAACATCACCTCAAATTATTCAAGTAAGTAAAATCTCAACCCCAAAATTAGAGGAGCCGTTTCATGCTGGACAATAAACCGGAATTCATCATCAGAAAAGAATCCGTGCCCCGAAAATGGGCTGAGTTGGACGCCGCACAAAAAAATGCCTTGTACAGAATCCTCGGGATGATGGAAAAGTATCTGGATAATGAAAACCGAACCTTTAAACAGACCGACGCTTATCCTGCATTGCGCTTGAACGATGATTCAAATATTCTATTCCTCGACGGAGATCGGGGCACAGGTAAATCAACTGTATTGTATTCATTACTTAATGCCACGCTGATTGGTGCCGATAAATTCTTTGAAGGTTGGATTGCGCAAAACAAGGAAGATAAGGATTTAGCTGATGAAGTCACTCCTTTGATTTCTAAGATGTCTTGCAAATCTGTTATTTGGCTTGAATCCTTGGACCTTGAGCTATTACCTGAACCAGCCAATTTGTACGCTGCTCTGATGGTCAGAATTGAAGATGTTTTTAAAAGAGAAGGTATTAACAAAGAGGATTCTTGTTTTCCCTACGAATCAACTCTTTTTCCAACTCAGCCGGATCACCCATGGACCCGATTTTCTCAATTAATGCGCTCCGTTTCTATTGGCTGGAGTACGAATCTTGATGGCAGAAAGAATTCTGACCCAGACACTTACTCTGAAGAGGTGATTAAAACTGAGCGTTCACGACTTAAGTTAAAAGAATTTAATAAAATTGTTTCTGATTTGGCTGAATATGTAGCCCAGAAAAAATGTGGGAAAAAGCCTCTCTTTGTCCTCCCTGTTGATGACGCAGATCTAAATCCATCTCGTGTAATGGATTTGTTTCAGCTCATCCGTATGATCAGTTCACCGGACATTCTATTTTTGGTTGCAGGGCGTTACGAAAACTTACAAAAACTATTTGAATTGAAATACGCCTCTGACCTATGTAAACGTTATCCCTGCTCTCCCCACAGTGATGAACACAGGGATTTCATTCGAGAACTTTCAAGCAGTACTGGCTATGCTGCCATAAAAAAACTGGTGCCAAAGGGAGATCAGTTTGTTAAACTAAATGGTTTATCTGCTTCAGAAGCATTTGATTTTCCTTATTTGGGAACAGAGCCCAACAAAAATGATTTTGATTCTGTACGCCAAGTCTTAGATTCAATTTCATTACACTCTGATTACCTTAATCCCTCAGAAACATTGGGTGATTTGTTTTTTTTAACAAAGGCCCTTGATAAAGAAGCGCTTCCTGTTGAAGAATCCCAGATTTCTGAGATTTTTCAAGGTCCCATTCGAGCCATTTATGAACTTTGGCGTGAACTCCTTTCCCTTCGAAATGCGATGAAGAAACAATATAAAGCAGAAAAAAAATTAGATTTGCTTATTGATTTTGTTGGGGATGGTTTTTTGGGTGTACTGGATTCGGAGCCTGCTTTGCCAGCTTGGACAATTCAATTTCTCAAAAGTATATTTCAGAATCAGGCTGTTCTTCCAAGGCTTGAAGTCAAATCAAAATTAATCCAAGTTTTCCCAGTTTTGTCACCCAATCCATTAGAGAATACATCACGAGATGATGGCCCCGCTTTTGTTTTTCATGAAGCGCAGTATTTTAATGTTCGCCTTCAAAGTTCTGAATCAGAGCAAATTGCATATATTCTTGATAAATTCAGGACGGCTTGGTTGCTCTTGCATCATGATTTAACTCTATTAAAACCCAAAAACTCTATACAGCGCCTAGATTTGAAACAAGGTACTCAAGATTGGGCTAGGAGCACTATTATGGAGACGCAAAGTCTTCTTTTACCTTGGCCTGCACTTGATTGGTTTGAATTTCATCATCTAAGTATTTTCCAATCCTACTGGAGAATATTTCTTGATAAGAAGATTAAGAGCGCAAATAATGGTTTGGAACAAGATGATTTAGATTTCGCTGCCTATATTTGGATTCGTGGCTTAACCTATATTGTTGCCGGAAAGAAAATTCCTGTCTCTATGTTAGACAAACCTAAAGATAGAATTGCACGTTGGAATACACACGTGACCAAGTTCTTGTCTGAGATTAATTTGGATCAGGCCAGTGGTTTTAGAGTTCAATATTTTGTTGATCTCGTTAAAACTATCGCCATCATCATTAGTCCTGAAAGAGGGGTGTCACAGAATGTCGCCGATGTAATGTATGAGTGCATGTTGATGATGTTAAAAAAAATCCAAAAAATAAAAAACAATTTCAGTCGCCCTTCAACCAAAATAATTCTGAATGAAATTGCTCAAGTCAGAGCTGAAAATATTCTTTCTATTCATAATGGAAAAATGCAGATTTCTTTTGAAGAAGCCTACGAAAATATTGAGTTTGTTGTCTCTTCTTATTTTGATCAAACCCTGGCAGATAAATATATTAAGGGTCCTGGCGAAAAAATTTCCTCAGCACTAAAAGAATTTCAAGATGGCGTACAAAATTTGAAAGATGTATTTAACACTCAGAGTCTTATAAATGTATTTAATGCTATGCAATCCGAACAAAGGCCACCATTGCGATCGTTTTCAAAGAATTTAATAGATGATTTAGAATATTTTAACCAAGGTTTTTCGCATATTTTTGACGAATTCAAATTTGAGGGGCCAAATATTGATTCCAAGAAAAATTTTATACTAAGATTATTGGGTTTTATTTTCAAAATAAAAAAAATAACTCGGGAAATCGATGCAATATTATCCGAGATTGGCGATATTCCTACATTTATAGCTGATCATCCACAATCCCAATGGAGCAAATTTGTCGAGTCGAGATTTTTGCAGACTATTTCAATTGCATTAAGTAAAATTGACGATGAAATGGATCTTCGAGAATTTAGTAAATTTAAAGAGCACCCTTTTGAAAAATATCGTGGGCCTGAACTATATATATTTACAGATTACCCGTTAAGCATAAGAACTGTTTTAGGGAAAGCCTTGGCTTTACTTCAGCCAATTAGCCCTGAAAACAAATCAGCTTATGATTCATTGACAGATCTTGTTCAATTCCTCCCTGAGTCCGGTGAAAGATACCAATCCAAACATGCTTAGCCAGCATGAATTTCTTGAATCTGAATGCCTTGCCGCCTTAATTGGTACGGAGCATTCATTTCAGCTTACATTTTATCAGCTAGAGCCTGAGCTAAAGTCTCTCCAAGAATTTTGGCGCAGAATCGAACGTGAACTTTTAGGCCATGTTCCAGGTTTATCTCTCAATGTGCTGCAATATTTGCGGGACCAGACCTGGTTTCCTCACCAGCAACAAACAGGTGTCAAACTCAGTGATATTTTAAAAGTCAAGGGCCAAGATCTACTTGAATCCCATGGTGCGATGGCCCGTCCAAAAACCAATCCCCACGATCCAGATAAAGATGATTTACAAGCTTGGCGATGGTACACTTTTGCCTTGCCGCCTGATTTGCTGCTGGCAGCCGCTTTTGAAGAAAATGGCCCGACAGAAATCGACATCCGGCATGACTTACTCAAGCAAGAACTCAAAGACAAGGGCTTCAATGAAGTCCATATGCATTTGGGGGCGGCCATCGATTTTCCTTTGTATTGGATCAGTGCCCTTCGGCAACTGGCTTCAGATCAATTGCCGCCCGATTCCCTCAAGAGCCCCAATGCTGTCTTTGACGAAGGTAAAAACTTTGCTCCCTGGCTACTGGCAGGAGCCATCATGCGACAACTTCTCTTTGCCTATTTAAGCCAGTCTCCGCAATCAAAAAAAACAAATTCAAAGTTTACCTTGAAGCCGTCTACTCCAAGCTTCAGCAAGAAAACCAAGACCTGGCTTGGACTTTGCGCTTGGTGATCGAGTCTCTGATGTTCCCTGCCAATCAACCCAAAGCCGATTACAAAAAAATGCAAGGTCTCTATCGTCACATCATCTCAGGTCTTCCCGGCAGGCCCAGCAGAATCCAAGAAGTTTGGGAGTGCGACCCAATTGCAATATTGCCTCCCCAAAATATGCCTGCCCAGCACAAAGAACTCTACTTCATCCGTAAGGCCTTCAAGTACATAGACTCCAGCAACGATAACTTATTTGCTCAGCTATTCTGGCAAGCGATTCGCCTCAAGACCCTCCTGTTCCGTCATATCGTCCAACGCCCGATGGTCACTGGCCTTCAGTGGTTTATTCGCTTCTATGACCGGATTAGCCCCATGAAAGACTTGTTAAAACCTGTCAATCTAGAAAGCGCCTACTTCATGTGTGGAGGCGATCAGGGATTAAAATCTCTGGAAATCCGCAAAGCACCCGATAATCAAGTCAGTGAGCTGAGAAGTACCATCAAAGGTTTGCTCAAATCTTGGCAAAAGATCCCCAATGCTGCTGCCACAACCGAATTGGGCCTGGTCTTGCACCTGTCCAAAGATTCGGGCAGCAAAGCCAACAAGGGTCAACTGGTCGTCCGAGGTGCCGATACCAATGCCAACCCGGCCTACCCCAAAAACAATGCCAATTATCGCTACAGCCATTACTTCAAGACCAAATTAGAAGAAGTCCGGACCATCAAACAGCTGCTGGCCCAGGCTCCCTTGTCTCTGTATTTCATTCGCGGCACTGATATCTGTTCTGACGAACTCGCGATCCCCAACTGGATCATGGCTCCCCTGATTCAAATGCTCGACAAGGTTGGAAAGGGCACCGCTTTTGTTTTGTCCTACCTCTACCCCCAATTAGAGATTCCTCCCTTTCGCAAAACCATACACATGGGCGAAGACTTCTGCCACCTGATGGACGGTATCCGTCACATCGAAGAAGTCATCGAGCACTTCCCCCTCTCAAGCGGAGATCGCATTGGCCACGGCCTGGCCCTGGGCCTTGAACCGGGCCATTGGAGCCAAAAGCACCCGGTTGTATGGATGGCTAAAGAAGAACGCCTCTGGAATCTGATCTGGGAACTTTCAATTTATAGACAAGGCCACTTGATCGCCTCTGCTGGCCGCAGTGAATGGATTAGCGATCAAATCGCCCAAATCGCCCACACCATTTTTGGCCCAGCTGTTACCATCGAGCAAATGATCCACCTCTATGCTGATTTGTTTAAGCTCAACAGATTGGTCAAAGCTGGCTTCCCCGATGGCGAAATATACCATTCCCAGGTAACAGAATCAGAACGCTCCCAAGAGACCCTGCTGCAGTTTTATCTGACCGACGCCCAATGTTTTAAAAACGGCCAAGAGACCCTTGAAGTTCGGCAAAATCGCAGTGAAATTGAAGCCTTGAAACTACTCCAGCGCTACGTTCGCCAAAAGACCATCGAAAAAGAAATTACCATCGAAGTCAATCCCTCTAGTAACTTCCTGATTGCCGATCTACAAGAACTCAAACATCACCCGCTCTGGTATTTAAAGCCACCGCCTAACATGTTGGAACTAGAGCACACCCTGCCACCCGTTCGCATTGCGATTGGCTCAGATGACCCGATCACCTTTGCCACCCGCCTCCCTCAGGAGTACGCTCTGGTTTGCAATGTAATGAGTTACCTGAACATTGACCGCCAGGTCGCGAATACCTGGCTGAATCAGGTCCGCGAGAGCGGCCTGAACGCGCGCTTTACCCTGCCAGCCATGACCCTGGGTAAGCAAAAAGAATTCTTGTGGCCCCATATCCTACGAGAGCTGAGTCCCACAGACTTATGAAACGGAGAATATAATCAGTGATTGCTCAATATCCTCAAATTCCAATTTCAGCAGCTTGATGCCTTTTTCAGGAGAAGCAAATGCCCCTGCCCATTAACCTCAACCAACTCCTCAACGGCCAAGTCGTCGAATGGGAACGCCTGGAGTTCAAAACCGGTTGGAACCCAGAATCCATCCTTCACTCGATCTGTGCCTTCGCCAATGACTTGCACAACTGGGGCGGTGGCTATATCATTGTCGGCATCGAAGAACACAATGGCAGACCTGTGCTACCGCCGATGGGTTTGCAGCCCAACCAGATCGACAGAATTCAGAAAGAACTGATCGCGCATTGCCATAAGCTGCTGCCCTACTATGCGCCCGTGGTCCAGCCTGAGGTCTTTCAGGGACAGCATATTCTGGTCATCTGGGCCTTTGGTGGGGATGTTCGTCCTTACAAAGCACCTGTTTCACTCGCTAACCGATCCGAGCAAAAGGCCTATTACGTTCGCCGCAACTCCCAAACCTGCAAAGCCAATGCCAGCGAGGAGCGTCAGTTGCTTGAGCAGTCTACCCGCATCCCCTTCGATGACCGCATCAATCACCAAGCCGAATTGAGCGATCTCGACTTGGGCCTGATTCGTTCCTTTTTGCAGAATGTCGGTAGCGATTTGTTTTCAAGTGCCACGGATGTTCCTTTTTCCGATCTCTGCCGCCGGATGCAAATCGCCAGAGGCCCGGATGAATACCTCAAGCCGCTCAATATTGCCCTGCTCATGTTCACCGAGCATCCCCAACACTGGTTCCGAGGGGCACAAATCGACGTTATCATCTACCAGGATGACATTGGCGACCGCTTTAGCGAGATGTCTTTTCGTGGCCCGATTCACCAACAACTGAGAGATGCCCTGCGCTATCTCCGCTCAATGGTGGTGCAGGAACATGTTCAAAAAATACCCGACCAAGCTGAAGCTCACCGCTTTTTCAGCTATCCTTATGCCGCCCTTGAAGAAGCCCTTGCCAATGCCGTTTACCACCGCAACTATGAACACCAGAGCCCTATCGAAGTGCATGTGCGCCCAGATCGTATCGAAATTCTGAGTTTCCCTGGCCCGCTGCCGCCCGTTGATCAGCAAATGCTGAAGCGGCGCAATCTGGTGGCACGGGACTATCGCAACCGCCGCATTGGCGACTTTCTCAAAGAGCTTCAGCTGACCGAAGGCCGGGGCACTGGCTTCTCCAAAATCTATCGGGCGATGGCGAACAATGGCTCTCCCCTGCCGCAATTCGAAACCGATACTGACCGGGTGTATTTTTTAACAACCCTGCCGCTGCATTCAGAAGTCAAGCAGCAAATTCAGCCACTTGAGACAAGATCTGTCCCAAGTCTGTCCCAAGTCTGTCCCAAGTCTGTTGATGCAGATGTGGCCAGAAAAATTTTGGCCACGGCCCAGTCACCCGTTAGTATTCAAGCCCTAATGGAACAGTTGGAACAGGCCAACAGAAGCCGATTCAGAAAAAATAGCCTGACGCCGCTGCTTGAAGTGAATTGGCTCAAAATGACGATCCCAGATAAGCCAACCAGCAGCAAGCAACGGTATCAGACCACAGATGCTGGAATGTCCTGGCTGAGAAACCAAGGCGAGCCAGCGCTTAACTCTGTCATAGCCCAAGGGGCCGATTCCGTAGAAGAGGGTTGAAATGTACTGTGGCAAGAGCCGAGCGCCCATAGTGGTTTACAACCAAGTTTTGTCTTTGCTGCATGGCCTGAGAGCGTTTCTACCGTGTGGGTCAAGCCCCTGATAAGAGAGGGCATTTATGAGCTTCTTGCAGAGCCAAAGTGGCGATGCTTAGAAGGCTCTTACTTAGCGCCGCAGGTGCTGAGGAACCCCGCCGTGCCAGGAGGGCAAAAGGCGGGGTGACTGTCAGTGAGCGCGCACACGACGTGCGCAGCGAACGG
>CAZRFI010000033.1:0-1866 GCA_964598905.1 uncultured Candidatus Sericytochromatia bacterium
TTGCCCAAAGAGCCGACCATGGCGGTATCGACCAGATTGAGCACATTTTGTGAGGCCATGCCGCCAATGATAGGCAGGGCCAGCAAAAAGATCTGTTTGCGGCGTTCGGGGTTGGGAAAAGACAGAGCAGAGACGGATAATTGCATGGGTAAAATAGTGCCAATCTTGCAGGTTTGCCCACAGCTTAACAGCTGACTCAGGGGCCATCAAGTGTGATTAAGGCAGGCGGGAGATTTTTAAGGCTTTGCGCAGGTCTTGCAGCGAATAGACCTTGACGGCCATGCCCCCTTCCATCAGCCAAATCCGATCTTCTTTGTCGATCGTCAGCGCTTGAAAGCGGTCGGGTACCAGGCCCGAACGCACGTCCAGATGCCTTATTTGCCCATTTTGCGGATTCCAGACGCTCAGGCCGCGCCCCTGACCAAAGCGGTTGTAAATGACCCAGAGCTGGCCCAGTTTGTCTTCGGCCACGGCCTGAATATCTGGGTAGGGCAGGCCACTGACCGCTTTGGCCGTCTGCAAATCGGCACTCAGGATAAACAGGCCTTTGTCGGTGGCCAGGGCCAGTTCGCCGTTTGTGAGTTCGCGCAGGGCAGTGGCTGAGATATAGTTTTCAGGTCCTTTTAAGGAGGTGTTTTGCCAGTGTTCTGTGGCGCTATCCCAGATTTGCAGCGGCAAATGTTCTTTGACCATCACTGCCGCCAAAATTTGGCCTTTGCGGGTTTGGAAAAGCAGCGGGGCCCGCTCTTCGGACAGGCCCTCCTGCCGCGTGTGGGCCTGCCATTTATTGCCTGTGTTCTGCAATTGGCTGCGAAAGACGTGGTAGGGATGCGTGCGGGCCAACCAAATCTGATCTTGCTGATCGAGCAAGAGGCTGTGGCTGCCATAGACATTGTGGGGCGGGGTGCGGTGGCTGAGTTTGTTCTGCCGCCAGAGAAAAAGCCCCTGAAAGTTTTGCAAAAGGGCAACGCCATCCCGGCGGCGAAAGCCTTCTCCGTAGGGGCAGACCTGTTGCTGCAGCCAAAAGACATGGGTTTGCTTGGCAAAGACCTCCCCGGCAAGTTGCTCGGAGGCAGCCGGTTTGAGCGTCTCCCAAGCGCTGCAGGCGCTCTCGAAATATTGGGCTGGCAGGGCCTTACTTTTGGCAGCCAAGAGCTGTTGCTTGGCTTGATGGGCTGGGGCCCGCCACAATTCCCCTTGGCCGCTGTAATTAAAACTCAGCCAGAGGCGGTTTTGGCGGTCCAGCAGCAGGGTTTCGAAGCGGTCGCCGGGCAGGCCTTCGCGGTAACCCAGGCTGTAAAGGGTGGGGGAGTTGGGGATACGCAGATAGAGCCCTTCGGAGAGGGTGTCGGCTGTGCCCAGCCAAAAAGCCTGCTTGGCTTGCACCTCCAGCGCTTTGACCGTGCCCCCCACCAAGAGCGGGGCTTGGGTTTTGCGAAGGCGATCAAACTCGAGGGTGCTTTTTTCCAAACCGAGATAAACGTGGGCTTCGGTCGTGCGAATGGTGCGGATACGGTCGTCGTAGACACTTTTGCCCTGCCAAATGGGCGTCCACTGTTTTGCGTCATAGTGATACAGGTGGTTTTTGGCCCCAACCCAGAGTTCTGCTGCCGACCTGCTGTGCAGGGCTGTGACTTCTTCGGGAAACTCTTTTAAAACCTGAAACAGGCCCAAACGTGTGTTCCAGATATAGAGCCGTTTGCCATAGGCTGCCAAGAGCTGGTTTTGCCAATGCCCCAGTGCGCTGAGGTCGGCTTTGTCCGGCTTGTCGAAGGCCTCGGTGGCGTCTTTGGCAAAGCGGTAGAGTTGACTCTGATAAGTGCCGAACCAGACTTCTCCGGGAATCCCGGCCTCCAGCCATTTGAG
>CAZRFI010000033.1:1966-10587 GCA_964598905.1 uncultured Candidatus Sericytochromatia bacterium
CTTTTGCCAAAATTGGCTGAGCCTGTCTTTGAGTGCTGGGGCTGTGTGTTTTTTCTGTTTGAGCTTGAGCAAATCTGCTTGGAGTTCGGCCACATTTGAATAGCGTTTGCTGAGATCGGGTTCGAGCAATGTGTCGAGAATCTGGTTGAATTTATTCGACAATTGGGTGTGGGGACGAAAATCCAGTTTGAGGTTTTTTCGCTCCAGCTCTGCCGGTGTGCGCCCGCTCAAAAGAAAGACCAAGGTGGCACCCAGGGAGTAGAGATCTGAGGCGGGAAGACTTTTGCCTTCCATTTGCTCCAGTGGCATATAGCCAAAGGTACCAATCAGGGTCACACTCTGGCTTTGCGAACTGAGGGTTTGTTTAACAGCCCCAAAGTCAATCAAAAACAGACGTTGCTTATCGTCGAGAATCACATTGCCGGGTTTGATATCCCTGTGGATGACCGGCGGCGAAAAACCGTGTAAATAGCTGAGAATCTCACACATTTGCAGGGCCAATTCAAGCGCCTCGGCTTCGCTAAAGCGCCGCCCGTCTTCGAGCCATTGCTCTAGGTTTTTGCCAGGAATATATTCCTGCACCAGGACGGCTTCGGGCGCTTGCTCATTGTTTCCTTCGTGGCTCCAGGCATCAATAAAGTGCGGAATGCCCGGATGTTTGAGGTGTTTGAGGGTTTTACATTCACGCTCAAACAGCTCCAGGCTTTTCCAGGTATCCATTTGGGCCAGATTGATTTTTTTGAGCACACAGAGCTGTTGATTGCGCGTATCACGGGCCAACCAGGAGGTGGCAAAGCCGCCCTGGCCCAGTTCTTTTTCGATCTGATAATACTCTTTTTTCATGGTGAATGGCCTATTGCGCTGATTTTACCATGCTCTGTCTGGCTTGAGCTGTGACTTGGGTTGTTTGGGTTGGTTCTTTGGGTGGATTGTTTGAGATCGGTCTGAGCTGGGAAAAAACAAAACAGCCAGTTTGTTTGAGGAGAAGGAGACTTTATGCCACGGATTGTTTTCTCTGTTGTGGGGGCTTTGTTTGTTTTGGGGAGTTTTTCGTCTGTCGCACAGGCCCAAACCCAGGATATTCGCAATTTAAAAAACCGGCTCGAAAAGGCCCAGGACAGCCCCAAACAGCGGCTGATGGCCCAAGCTGAACAGCCTATTTGCAAAGGTGAGCGCAAGCCGATCTGTTATACCGAGGCCTTGGTGGCGAGCAAAGGTTGGGCCCTGTTGCGGATTACCCGGCCCGAAGAGCATTTGCTCTATTTTGTCTTGTTGCGCAAAAAGCCCGATGAAACCTGGAAAATAGTCTTGTATGGCGACCATGCCAAACTTTCTGTGGACCATTTTAAGGTCCAAAATGCCCGCATGCCCGATGATTTGGCCAAAAAAATGATCGCCGAGCTTAAGAACCGCTAGGCAATTCGGTTGCGATGAACTGTTTGACATAAGCCAGCAAATCCGTCAGGTCTTCGACCCGGTGGCGCTTGGGCACCGCCAGGTTGAGCACCCGATCCGCTGGATGCATATACAAAAAACTCAATTCAAAGATCTCAGCTTGGTTTTTGTTCCAGGCCATTTGGGCTTTGACCCGGTAGCCCTGACGGCCCACCCTTTCGCGGTCAAATCCGGGGGGCAGACCATCTGTAAACGGGAGCTTGATTTTTTCGACCCCCAAACTGTCTTCGTCGAGCAGGTAGGTTTTTTCTTTGAGTTGGGGGTCGAGCAGGACAATTTGCATCTGGGCTTCACTTTCTTAATACAATCGGGCTCAAAACAATCAAAATTAACAGATTTGCATCACTGAGCGAATGGCAAAAATTTCCTCGCCAAAGCGGTCGATATGCTTTTGCTGTAAACGTGGGCCAGCCTCTGCGCGGTAGCTGTTGAGGCTGTCGAGGGAGTCGGTGGTGTAGAGCACGTTGTAGGTGACGAAGCCGACTTCCATGACCGGTTCCAGGAGTTTGTGCAAACTGTGTTTGCTAAAATAACCCGTGTTCATGATTTCGGGAATATGTTCGGCGCGCTGCCAATGCAGCCACTCGTCTTCGCGGCTTTCGGGCAGTGAGACGGTCACGCTGTAGAGAATCATCAACGGGCCCCCGCAGTCGCTTCTTCAAAGCTGATCTCTTCGACTTTGACCGCTTCAATCTCAGCTATCGCAGCCACATCCAGCTCCAGGGTGCCCATGCCAATATCTGGGTTGAGAATAAACGAGACAATCATAAATTTGCCAAATTTATCCGCAAGCAATTCTTCGGGGGTCGGAAAGGTCTTGATCACGGTGCCAGATTTTTCCAGCGCCATCAGCACCAGTGAGGCACGTACAGACTTCATCTGCACATTGTCCATCAGTGTGACATGCACCTCGACCCCTTTCATGCCGTCCTGGGTCGCCATGCGCACCAGACGTTTTTCAATCGGGTTGTAATAGGTGCTGAGTTTTTCCACCATTTGCTTGGCACCTTTGCCGTGAACCGGCGGCAAAAACACGTCGTTGCCCATGCGAAAATACCAGAGGGTTTCCCCTTTGGCATCGACCTCGATCACCTCGCGGTTATTGTTATAAATAATCAAGGTGGTATTGTCTTCGGTGCGCTCGCAGCGGGTCGGGTTGAGCACTTTTTGGCGTCCCCGGCCTTCGTACAACCAGACCTGGGCGCCGTTCATATCCACTTCGACAATGCGGTTATTGCGTGTGTCTGCAATCAGAGTATTGCCATTGGGCAAACGCGTGGCGTATTCGGGCGCAAAGAGTTGGCCGGGACCCGTGCCTTTGATCCGGCTGCCATAAGACCAACGCAAATTTCCCTCTTTATCGACCTGGCGAATGCTGTTCATCATCGAGTCGGCAAAGAGAATATCCCCGTTATCAACCTCTTCGGCGTATTGGGGCGAAGAGAGTTGGCCAGACTTGTTAAACTCCCAGACAACGCGGTCGCGGGAATCGAGTTCAACCAAGCGTTTGTTTTTTTGGTCGGCAATAATCGTTCGGCCCATGGCCGTGCGGTTGGCGCTGCGCGGGCCTGAGAGTGGGGAGTCGGCGGGCCCACGGAAATCGGCAATGATCTCCTTGTCGGCTTTGGAGATTTCGAGAATGCGGTTATTGCCCGTGTCTGAGACCAGCAGGGTGCGTTTGGTCTCGGCAATATGAAAGGGCCGCGAGAGCGTTTGGCCGACTTCAAAGCCATAATGCCATTTGACTTCGCCCTTGCGGTTGATGCGAATCAGGGCATTGTGGTGGCGGTCGATGCAGTAGCGGCGGATATTGGGCAGCTCTATGTCGGTCTTTTGGAAGATTTCGGAGGGCTGAAAGGTCTCCAGATTGAGTTCTTGCATGGTGCGGGCCTGTTCGGCTTTGCGATCGGCCAGCAGGCTGCGCAGACGATCCGCTGCCCCAATACTCATTTTATCGGGGTCTTCTTCTTCGCCGGGGACGTGTTCATTGTGCAGACGGGCGGCAATCAATTGCTGCATGCGTTTGAAGTTGATCTTCTGGGAGAGGCGCACAGGGCGCATTTCACCATGGTCGACCACTTTGTAAACCCGGCGCTCATTGCCATTTTCGTCAATCACGATTTCAGATTCTTGTACCTGGGGCTGAAAGGCCAGATCGTCGAGTTTGGAATACCAGACCAGTTTATTGGTGTTCAACATGACCTGAATCAATTTGTCTTCGTCCATGATCAAGATATCTTTATTGAGCAGGCGAATCATTTTGATGGGGTGAACAACACGGAACTCTTCGTCAATTTCACGGCTATAATAGGTGGACTCACGCACAATGCTGCCCCGTTCATCCAATTCCAGCAGGCGGTAATTGCCTGAGTCGAGAATCAGGGTGTGATCGTTGAGCAGGCGCAGCGCGCAGGTCGGGGATTTGAGGTCGATGTTTTCGCCCCATTCCTTGTAAATATTCCCGCCTTTGATTTCGATTACCCGGTTATTGCCAGTGTCGGCAATCAAATAGGTATTTTCGTGGGTGTATTGGATATCGCAAGGGGTATCGAGATGTTTGCCGTGATCTCCGGCTTCGCCCTGCACACCAAACTCCCAGTAGATCTCATGGTTCTTATCCACTTCGAGCACGCGGTGATTGCCCTGATCGACAATCAGCAGGCGCACGGAATTGTCGTCTTCGTAGCGGTAGGTGATGCGCACGGGATTGCGCAGGGCATGGCGGCCCGAGGCGTGGGTGTCAAAGGTCCAGAAAATCTTGCCCCGGCTGCCGACCTCCATGATCTTGTGCCCGTCTTTGTCTGCCAGGAGCAGATTGTTATTGGGCAACATCAGGCAGTCCACGGGGTAGTCGCAGGAGAGCTGATCGGGGTCGAGGCTCCAGCTCACAAATTTAAACGGGTTGAGCTGTAAAATGCGCAGACCCAGTGGATCGGGCACCAAAATTTGACCCCGCGCCAAATTGACGGTGGGTTCAGCAGAGGCTGTGCGGCGCTTAAAGGCCCGTTCGGCGTTGTCGATTTCGAAGCCGCAGGCATCGCAGTCCCAACTGCCCAGCAAGGGTTGGCGGCAATTCGGACAATGGGTGGGAACCGTGCGGGCCCCAGATGCTTTGATCGAGGCCTTGAGATCGAGCATCATTACAATCGCTTCACGCAAGATGACGGTGCGCAGCGATTTGCCCTCAAACAGGTCGGGAATCTGGACGATCGCAGAGTCGTAATTTTCCAACTCTTGGCGGGCTTTTTCTGCCTCTTCGCGCAGGCGCATCATCACGTCGGGATAGTCGGAGATATCCTCTTCTACCTGTTTTTGGAAGGTATTGACCATGATGTCGATGATCTCTTCCAGGGCCTCGTGGGGCAGATCGATTTTGGGGGCTTTGGCCGGTGTGATCCCCATTTCGTCTTTTTTCTGTTGGTCTTTTTTGGTAACCGCGATATCAATAATATGCTGTTCAATTTCGAGAAACTCAGGTTCTTTTTCGCTCTCAGGGGCTTCTTCTGCGATGGCTTCGGTTTCTTCCGGGGTCTCCGCTTCGGCTTCACTTTTTTCACTGGTTTTGCGTGGTTGGAGAGGGCCCTCTTCATCTGGATCGAGGCCCTGCAATTCCCGCAATTCGCGTTTGAGTTCCCAGAGCACACGCGGCTCAAGCAAGCGGGCCTCCACAACCAGATCTTCGAGGCGGCGGGCGTGCTCCTGAAAGGGGTTTTTGCTGGCAAAGAAAATCTGGCTGGGTTTGCCCTCTTCTTTGATCGAATAACGTCTGACTGTTTTGACCCCTTCGGTTTCGAGCACCGTGATGACAGGTGTAAAGGGATCGGGTTCGTTGAGATAGGTCATGACCAGCAATTGTTTTTGATCGGGAGAGAGGGCAAAGAGGTCGGAGGGATCGCTGCTATTGGCTTTAAATAGATCGCCTTTGAGTTTGACGCTTTTTTCGGCTTCAAAGCTTTTGGTATTGAGGTAAACCAGGTTTTGGTTGGGTTTGAGCGTGAGTAAGTAGAGATGCTGGCCATCGGGCGAGAGCAAAATATTGCCCAAAATGCCCAATCCGACCCGTTGGCGCTGAACCTGTAGACTCTCCAAATCGAGGATGTATAAATTGGAGGTCTGGTTGTCCGTGATAAAGATCCGTTTCTGGGCTGTATCTGGCGCGATATTTAAGGCCAGATTGCTGCCCGCTTCGCGGATTTGAATCGGGCCCCGGTCGCTAAAATCTTGGGTTGAAATCAGGCGCAGGGTGCCAGCACCCCGGTCGCTGAGACAGAGCAGGGAGCGGTCCCGCGAGAGAAAGAGATCGTAAGGCGCGGCAGTGGGTTTGCCTTTGTAGAGACCCGCAAAGAGACAGGACTCACTGGTGCCCAGATATTCGGTATCTAAACGGCCATTGTTGTAGACATAGCTGCTGTCGGGGAGGGTGACCAGACCGTAAGTGGGTGTGAGTTCACCGTCGAGGCGGGCGACTTGGGTGCCGTCATTGCCTTGAACCAAGAGGGGCGAGCTGCCCCAATGTTCCCAGTTTTCTGGGTCAAAGGCCTCGGCTTTGCCGCTTTTGAGTGATAATTTTTTGCGCGTCTCTCCGCTGACAAGATCGGTGATTTCCAGGGTTTGTTGTGCGAGGTTGATTAAAAAAGAACTGCCTGGCAGGGTTTTCCGCAGGGCTTGAAAACGATCTGCTTGGTCTTGAATCAGGCTTTCCAGCGCTGTTTTGTCTACCAATTGGCGATCAATTAAGGCCTGTTTGAGGATGCGATCATCGATGTCTCCGCGCGCCATTGCCTATACCCCGTTGGAATTAGTGGATCCCTAACACATATTAATAATTTATTATAACGCTGTTTTGACTATTTTCTGCCGTGGCCTTTAGGGGCCGTCGCTGGAATCTGGTTTCGTTTTTTTTTCGCCGGGGGGAATCGGCGGGGGAGCCATGTTATAGGCCCGTTTAATAATGCTCCAAAAGCCGGTGGCCACACCGAGCAGGGTGAGACCCAGCATAAAGACAGGGGGGGTGTGAAAGACTTTGTCCAGATAGAGTCCCACCACCAGACCAAAGATCATCGGGGAGACCATGCTGATTGCCAAATCCAGACCGTCTTGTGATGCCATTTTTTCTGCCTGAATGCCTGTGTTTTGGGATGTCTTTTTCCTGTGCTGCGGCGGGCTCATCTCATTGACAAGCCCTGCACATTGTACCATCATTGAAAGAGGTACAAAAACCTCTCCAGCTAGAGAAAATTGACCGCACTCCCTGACGATTGGAACCGAACCATGCGATATTTTTTACCTTTTTTCTTAGCAAGCGTCATTTTTACATCTGTTGCTGCTGCTGTGGGGGCGGAACCCATTCCCTCCCCCGATTTATCGGATTACCCCGAAATTATTCCCTCGACCACACCCAAACCGATTCAAAGCCCCGTTCCCACACCGGTTCCGACCACCGCCGCCACGGCCATTCCCTCCCCTGTCAGTGGTCTGCGTCTGATGGCCGACTTTGCCAATCCCCAAGAAGGGCAACGCAGCCCTGTCAAAATCTGGCTCGAAAACGCAGCAGGCCTGCCGGCTTCGGCTTTTCCCATTAAAGGTGAGCTGAGTTATGACGACAAAGGCTATGATCAAGTTGCACTCCCCCGCCGCAAGGTGGCCTTTGAGATTCCGGCCTCTGGTCAGGTGCAAATAACCGCTCTGTTTAAGTCACCAGGCCGTAAAGATGTCAAAATCAGTCTGAATTATCCGGGGGTGGCCCCGCGCAATTTGCGCCTGTATATTCAGCCCTTTCCCGCTTCGGTCTTTCCCAAACAGGTCGAGATCGCGGGTCTGAGCAAAAAACCGGCAGATTGGCGCGTTTGGGTCAATTTGCACTATGCCCAAAACGGCATTTCCCAGCGCCAGTATTATTTGGTCACCTACAAAGATGAAATTATCGAACGGCTCTTGACTTCCAGCGCCGCGCCGGGCAAAACCACGCCTACAGGGCAGTTTAAGCTCGGGCCCAAGATAGCCTCGCCCAAATCCACCTTGTATGAATCCCTGATGCCGTTTTGGACCACCATTCTCGTGCCCAATTTTAGCTTTGAATATGGCAATCACGGTCTGGTCGGTGAGAACTACCTCTATTTGCTCGGTGCGCCAGCTTCCCATGGCTGTCTGCGTTTGAGCAATAAATGGGTGCAGGAAGGCGGGGAATGGCTGAATATTGGCGGGGCCAAATGGGTCTTTAACCATGTGCCTGTCGGCACGGCGATTCAGATTTTCAAAAAACCCGTACAGCCCTTTGTCTTTGAAAATTACCGCACGTGGTTGAGCAAAGCCCGCTGACACATATTTGGGTTATAATTTGGGCTGACTCCTCAAAAATCAGCAGCTCAATATTTGCGCAGGTAGATTCACTATGCATGCACTTTCATTGCTTATCATGTCTTTGCGACAGGTTTTGTCTGTGGGTTTGTTTGCTGCCTTTTTTTCGCTTCCAGTATTTTTGCCACCAGCCCAGGCCCAAAACCTCAAGACCGAACTCTGGCTGGCCAGTGAATTTCAACTCACGCTTTCGCCTGAAACCGACCCCAATTTGGCTTGGCACGATATTATTCCCGACCAACTGCGTTTTTATACCGAATTGCAAGAGGGGCCGGTTTTTCCGGATATTCATCAATTGCTCTGGCGCATTGGCCCGATCTGGAATCTCACACCCCAGTTTAGTTTGGCCGCTCATTTTACCAATTCGGCAGTGCAAAACCTTGAAAACCGCCGCTTTATCGAAGAACACCGGCTGGAGTTGGAGCCGCTGTTTCGGGGCAAGTTTAACGAGCAGATTGGCTGGGCCAATCGTCACCGGATTGAGTACCGGGTGCGGGCCGACAACCAGCGCTTTCGCTACCGCAACCGCTTGGCGTTGAGCTTTAATCAGCCCGGCAGTGATTGGACGCCGTTTGTCTCCAGCGAGTTTTTCTTTGATTTTGGCGGCGAGGGCCTCAACCAGAACCGCTCTGTGGTGGGGGTGGGTTATCAGCTCAATCCCAGTTTGCGCCTCAATCTCAGCTATATGGTGCGCTTTGTCAAACAATCCGGGAGCAATGCCTGGGATCCGATTCACGTGGCCTTTGTGTCGCTCTCGTACCAGTCGCAAGAGGGCGGCGTCTTTCAGATGCAGTCGGACTAAGGGCTAA
>CAZRFI010000033.1:10687-22828 GCA_964598905.1 uncultured Candidatus Sericytochromatia bacterium
ACTAAGGGCTAAGCTAAGGCCCGTCAACTCAGCTGCAAACTGAGGTCCACACGCCCAATCGTCTGAATCTGGGCCTCTTGGGCCATAACCTCGTTGTACGAGAGAATCGTCATCATCGGCAGGGCCCGTTCAGTTAAGCGGCGCAAGACCAGGCGGATTTTTGAGGAGCAGAGCAGAATTGGCTGGTGATAACCCTTGCCTGCCGTCTCTTCGACTTTTTGGGCGATATTATTCACAATTTGTTGGGCAATTTGGGGCTCCAAGGTCAGGGTCAGGCCCTGATCGGTGCGGGCCACCGACTCGGTCATGATCTGCTCCAATTCTGCGGCCAGGGTCAAGGCGGGCAACATGCCCTGGGGGCTGCGCAAGGGCATACAGATCGAGCGGGCCACCGAGAAACGGGCGTGTTCGGTTAAGAGATCGGGGTCTTTGGTGGCGCGGCCATGGTTGGCCAGGGCCTCCAGGATCGGAATCATGTCGCGGATCGAGACCCGCTCGGCCAGCAGGTTTTGCAAAACCCGCTGAATTTCGCCCACGCTGAGCAGGCCGGGTACCAATTCGTCGACCACGGCAGGGGCCTCTTCTTTGACGCTGTCGAGCAGGCGCTGCACGTCTTGGCGGGTGAGAATATCCGAGGCGTAGCGTTTGACAATTTCGGTCAGATGGGTGGCCACCACCGTCGAGGGGTCAAAGACGGTGTACCCCAAGATTTCGGCGCGCTCTTTTTGGGCTTCGCTGATCCAGACCGCTGGCAGATTAAAGACCGGCTCAACGGTTTGCACCCCTTCGAGCTGTTCGCTGGCCAAACCGGGGTTCATGGCCAAATAATGGCCCACGTGCACTTCGCCACGGGCCACTTCGACACCCCGCAATTTGATCGAATAGTCGCGGGGTTTGAGCTGAATATTGTCGCGCACGCGAATCGGGGGCAAAACCAGTCCCAATTGCAGGGCCATTTGGCGGCGAATTTTGGTGATGCGTTCGAGCAGGTCGCCGCCCTGTTCGGCATCGACCAAGGGAATCAGGCGGTAGCCAATTTCCAGCTCCATCGGATCGACCTTGAGCAATTTGATCATGTCTTCGGGTTCTTTGCGGCTGCTCATCATGCCTGTTTGGGCGGGGCTCAAGGCTGGCGTCATTTCTTTGCCGCCGGAGAGGGCTTTGATATTGCCACTGCTGTTGGGGGTTTCGCCATTGTCGATTTGGCGTTTTTCTTCTTGCAACATGATTATGCCAATCGCTGCCAAGACCGTACTCAGAATCAAGAAGGGGATTTTGGGCAGGGGGGTAAACAGGCCCAAGAGCATCAGGAAAAACGAGACCACCAGCAGACCGCGGGGCATATTTAACAATTGGCGGGAGACCCGCTCCCCCAATTGGCTCTCACCAGCCGCCCGCGAAACGAGGATCCCCGAGGCAATGGCGATCACCATCGCCGGAATCTGGCTGACCAAGCCGTCGCCAATTGTGAGCACGGTATAGCGCTGCATGGCCTGCACCACGGGCATACCCAATTGGAATGAACCAATCAAAATCCCGCCAATGATATTGATAAAGGTGATAATAATGCCCGCAATGGCGTCACCGCGCACAAATTTGCTGGCACCGTCCATGCTGCCATAAAAATCCGCTTCGCGTTGCACGTCACGGCGGCGCTCTTTGGCCTGTTCTTCGTCGATCAGGCCGCTGTTGAGGTCGGCGTCGATCGCCATTTGTTTGCCAGGCATGGCATCGAGGGTAAAACGGGCTGCCACTTCGGAAATGCGGCCTGCGCCATTGGTGATAACTACAAATTGCACGACCACCAGAATAATGAAGATCAAAATCCCGACGATATAATTGCCGCCAATCACAAAGCTGCCAAAGGTTTCAATCACCTTGCCCGCATCGGCCTGCAAGAGCACCAAACGCGTCGAAGATATATTCAGGGCCAGCCTAAACAGGGTTAAGACCAAGAGCAGGGTGGGAAAAGTTGAAAAGTCGAGCGGGCGGTCGACATAGAGCGAGACCATCAAGACCAGCAAACCCAAGGCGATATTCAGGGTCAGCAAAATGTCGAGAAAAAAGGTCGGCAGTGGCACCATCATCAGGCCGATGATGGCTATCATAATCACCGCAATGCCCAAATCCCCCTGTTTGAGAATGCGATCCAGCCACTTGGCGGATGCGGAGGGGGAAGAGGGTTGTTGAGAGGGCAAAAGGGCCACCCGTGCTGCTCCTTGCTGGAAATCGGACAGACTTCATTATAGCAGGAAGGCGGGGAGGCGGTTTTAGGGGTTAGGTTTTAGCTGTTTGGGAAGGAACAGGGGGGGCTGAGGCTAAGTCAAAGGGGTCAATGGCTCAGGAGCCAGAGGAGGCCTGAGTGGGCATTCGGGCCGCCCGCTTCGCACGTCCTGTGCTCCGGGCTCTTTGTTTGAAAGAACGCGAGACGGAGAATTCCCTTGCTAGCAGAGAAAATGTTCAACTCAGCCCCTAAAGCAGAGTCGAGCCCGGCCTCCTGGCCTCCATCCTATGTGCTTAATCTTTGATGAGAATATACCGGTTCTGGGGCCTTCAATCTATGAGTGATGGTCAACCCCCCGAACTTGACTGTCATGGAGGTTTCTCCTGTTGCATGAGCGGTGCACCCAAGCCCACAAAAGCAGGCACCAGATAAACACCCCCTGTATCTTCAACCTGTGTCGCCAGGGTTTCGCTCTCAGCAGCGGTTTCAATGATCTGCAATTCATCGCGCAGCCACTGAATTACAGCCCCAGCAATAAAGACACTGCCTTCAAGCGCATAGGTCATCTGATCGCCAGCCATGCCCGCAATCGGAATCGCCACGCCCTCGAAGAGGGCCGGAACGGTCTTGCCAAAAACCCCACTGGAGGGTTTGACCTCAGGCAAAAGCGCAGTTGGAATGCCAAGAATATCCAACAGTTCAGCATCCCAAGCCCCTTCACGAATATTGTAAAGCAGGGTTCGGCTGGCATTGGAAGGCTCGGTAGCATGCACGGTACCACCGGTCAGGTGATAGAGCAGCCAGCTATCGTCGTGCCAGCCAAGAGTTCGCCCTGCTCAGCCCGCTGCCGCCATTCCGGATGGGTATCCAGCAACCATTTGAGTTTCGTGCCCGAGAAATAGGCATCGAGCACCAGGTCTGTTTTTTCTCGAAAAAGGGGTTCAAGCCCTTGAACTTTAAGGGTTTCGCAAATTTCAGCAGAACGGCGACACTGCCAGACAATCGCGTGATGCACGGGTTTGCTCGTCGCCTTTTCCTAGAGCACCAGGGTTTCGCGCTGGTTGGTCACCCCAATGGCTGCCACCTGTTGAGGGGACACGCCTGTTTTTTTAAGACTTCGCGGGCAACTACCAGCTGGGTTTGCCAGATTTCATCAGCATCGTGTTCAACCCAGTCAGGCTGGGGGTAAATCTGACGAAACTCCTGCTGGGCCAATCCTTGAATCTGACCGGCCTGATCAAAGAGAATCGCGCGGGACGAAGTGGTCCCTTGATCCAGGGCTAAAACAAAACGGGCTTGCGACATAGAGGCCTCCGCTGACAGAGAGTGCTTTGTACCAAAATCTTTCTTTATTACAAAATAAAGAAATTATAAACTTTCGGCAATATTATGACAATTAAAGTACAAATACGAAAATGAATACGAAAATGAAAATGAAAATGAAGTATTACTCAGGGTTTAAAGTCAATTTTAATAAGCATTTAGGCATTAACAAAAAGTAAATAAGACGCTTAATTTTTTTGAATTTTTCATAAATTATCGCAGTTTTTCAGATAGAGTTAAAGACAGAATTACGTATCTCAGGAGAGCCAAAAATTGTCGCCCCATTCCACCATGCTCTTATTGTTTATTTTTACTGTTCTTATAGGCTGTCAATCTCTCCGCCCGCCACACACAGCCCCCCCCAAAACAGAACACTCAGAAACCAAGTCTGTCCCTGAAAATGGCTTGTATCCCATCGATACCCAATTGGGACAAAAACCCCTTGGGGTTTTAGCCGATGAAGAGGATCGCTCCTTCCGAATTCAAGACTACCCCGAAAACAGCACTCCCGAAAATTCAGCCAGAAGTGCGCTAAGCACTGAATTAAAATCTTTTCAAGCAGAAATTGCCTATCAAGGAGCCTTTTTACCAGAAACAGAACGCATTGAAAAAGATCATCCTGCGCTTAAAGACTTTCAATCTCAGGTTCGCATTCTTGAATACCAACTTCATCCTTCTGGCCAAAAAATAGCAACCAAACTCAAACTGGATCTCTATCTTTATCTTTATCAAAAAGAATTCCGCCCATTAAACAGCACCTTTAAGCGAGAATTTTATACAACTTATGCGGTGTTTGAAAGCAAAGATGGAATTCATTTCCACTATACGGGCAGTAGCCCTCATTCTACCCCTGGCAATGAAAACGGCAATACCTCTTATTATTATTCAGGCTGGCTGCCAGAGGCCACAGATTGCAAATATTATTCAGATACTTACTATACGGGTAAAAACGACAGTGTCACAGCCCGTAATGGCAGGGTCATTCTCGACCCACTTCAACAAGAAATTTTTGTACAAATGCAGTTTGCTTTTCACGATAAATTAGAGCATGGCTTACAAGCTCCCTGTAGTCAAGCATTGGCCACCACAAACCAAATCGTTGAAGGCACAGGTGTTGTGTCTTATCGGGCAAGCATGAAATATGTGGACACCTTTTCTCGACAAATGATTCCATTTGAAAAACTTTATATACAGTAAAATGCAGACTCTCTTCTCTCTTCTCATTCTCTGTACGGGCCTGATGCTCACTGCCTGTCAAGCCCCATCTCCACTCCAACAAACTCAATCCCTCCCAAGTGCGACCCCTTCGTATTATTTATTACAGCCCCCACCACAGCAAGAATTTCCTGAATTAAAAAAGAACCCCCCTCAAACCGTCTCAAACCAATCCCCCCCTTTCTCAGAAACAAAGCCGTTTCCCTCCCCCCAACCAACTGCGCAAACCTCAAACCATTCAAGAGAGGGAAACAGTTCTGGCAATTTTTCAGCCCCCCTTGTATCTCCTCCCATCTCCAACCCAAAAGTTGTACTCAAACCGCGTCTTGCAGCGGGAAGTCTTCTCTGGCAAAACAAACCCGCTGAAGAAAAACTCCCTGCGCTCGCTCAGTCAGGAGTCCTCTTCAAGCAAAAACTGTTTACACTTTTTGCCAACGGACATCTAAGTATACAAAGTCTGGAAACAGGCCAATTATTACAAGAAATAATACTCGAAAGCCCAGCCGATACCCCGCTGGTTCTGGATGCAGAGGGAAATCTATTTCTGGGCACACAAGATGGGGTTTTTCATGCCTTAAACCCAGAGGGTCAGAAAAATTGGAGGATTATTTCAGAGCAAACAGGCTTCTTTCACAAGGCGGGTCCCGCCCTGGATGAACAAGGTGCGCTTTATCTTGGAGGACAATTAAACCAGCTCAGTTGCTTGAACCCTGATGGAAGCCTTCGTTGGAGATTTGATACCTTGGCCCCTGTGGCTGGCAGCCCGGTTATAGATCAAGAGCGCGTCTATTTTTTGGGACAAGATGGTATCTTTTATGCCCTTGAACGTGAAAGCGGAGAAGAAATCTGGCAATTTCATTTCAAGCCTGTTGCCACAGCCTTACAACCCGCATTGAATACTGCTGGTGAGATTATTCTGGGGACAGGAGATATGCAAATCTATGCGCTGAATTCACAAGGCCAAATTCTTTGGTTGTATACACTTGAGAACAATCTGGCACATAGCCCTGTGATTGGCCCTGATGGAAGTGTGTATCTCATAGATAGTCAAGGAAAAATCTATTGTTTGGATCTATTTGGAAAACTCAATTGGGTCTTTAGCAACACATCTCCTGTTACAGCAGCACCCATCATTGCTGAAGATCAACTGCTTTATTTTGGTACAGCCCAGGGGCTGATTTTGGCATTAAACCCCAATGGGGAAGAAATCTGGGAGTACGCTCTCACTGGAGCTATCAGCGGAGATTTGGTCTTGGATTCACAAGGCATTCTCTATGCCCAAAGCAGCTCAGGCGAACAAGTTGCGCTCCAATCTTTCAGCCAGGGACTCGCGCAAGGAGATTGGCCATGTAAATACAGAAATCAGCGACATTCCAGCATGAAAGAGGCTTTGCAATGAACAAACAAAAAACAGGGCTGCGTTTCATTTCACTGTGGATTTGCCTGAATCTATTCTTAAACAGCCTCTGGGGATGCCAGGTCATGCCCCCACAAATGACAGAAATTCCTCCTGCTTCAAATTTTCAAGTCAAACAAGTCCCGTTGGGCAACCCTCATCTAAAACTGGAACTAGAAGCACGTTCTCTCTATGAAGACCTGACTGCAAACACAGAGAAGATAAGAATCTCCCCCTTGGATACCAGCCAACATAACAAATACCATTATGCAAACTTTCGTATTCATTCAGATCTGGCTTGGGTTTTAGAAATTATCAACGCAAATGATCAGAGCGTTTTTAGTCAAAGTGGTGAGTTTCCCAACGCAATCATCAGTTGGTGGGGAGAGGACCTTCAAGGCAAAACCTTACCTGACGGAAACTATACTGTTCGTATCCGCAGCGGAGGTGAAAAAATTGAAAATCCAATTCAAATTCAACACCAAATGTCTTTTGCGCTTGGATTGCCTGGTTTTCCTAACTCAGCGACAGAGGTATTGGTACTCAAACCCAATGATTTGCCCAAACAATTAGCTCATATACGCATTGAGCCCGATCAAACAGAGCCATGGAGCCTAAGTTTAAAAAATCCCTTGGGTCAAGAAATTTTTACAGTTCAAGATCAAGGGGCACATGAATTTCTTTGGGCACCGTCCTATGGCGAAAATCTGAATATGGGCGGTGATTATCTGCTTACACTCAGCCAAGGTCAGAAAAATTGGAAAAAGATCATTCGCGTTGAATCCTGGCTGATGGTAGCCCTCGGAGATCGCCTCAGCAATGAAGGTAACTTGCCTTTGATTATGACCCCCGCTGAAAATCAGCACCGCTGGATCGATATCAGCGTCAAAGCTCCTGCCAACACGGTCTGGAAACTAGAAATTCAAAGTCAAGAATACGCACTCATTTATTCTCATCGCTCGGGAAAAGGCCCGAAAGAATTGCATTGGACAGGCAATCGTTGGAGAGATGGTGGCGTTCCCGTACTAGGAAAAAATAAAAACGGAGATTGGCAATGGAAAGGAGTTCCTTTCTCTGAACCTGATACGAGCCCAGTTCGGTTTCCCCTCAATGGCAATACAAACCCAAGCTCACTCTTACTCAAGCCTTTGTTTTATCCCGTGCCCGAAGGGCTGTATACGATTAGTTTGCATGTATCGGTAAAAAAAGAAGCCATCGAAAGTCTGATCGGTCACCCCTTTTATCGTTTCGATAAAGACTTTTTGCTCAACCGTACAACAGTCAAAACCCAGTATTCTGCGCCCAATGAATTGGCGATTTATACCCCACCTCAAGTCAGTTATAATTTCGATATTTTAGAAAAAAATCTCTCCGAATACAAACTACAGGCAGAACAACTTGAAAAAATAAGCCGTGAAGATCTTCCTGATTTACCCAACTTTCAAGTCCAAACTTTTCAAGCGAAAGCCTTAGAGCTAAATTCTCTGAATCAACCCTGGTATTACACCGAGCTTGAACCGCAACCAGGAGAAAGAAAGGATCCTCTCTACAATGAACGTTTTGCCAGGCTCAAAAAACAACAAGAAGACATTATCGCTCATTTAAACTGGCTTTATGAAGCAAATCAGGTAAAATTCCTTGCTGAAGCAGCGCCACATAACCCAAATCCTGATATCAGCGGTTTAAGAAAGCTCTATGTTGAAAAACTCTTTGGCCGCATTCGCTATCAAACCAGCGAAATAATGGCCCTGCGTGCAGCCTATCGGCTTGAAAAAATAGAATATGAAAGATCTTTTGTGGGTGGTGCCCTTGATTACTTTTTCATGTTTTCGGCACATTATAAGAACATCAAGGAAAACTTTGCCAACAGAATTGAGATTCTGGATTCTGAACAGCAATCCTTGATTCTGCGAAAAGCCAACAGCTCAGAAAAAAATACCCAACTCAAACTGCTCTCAGCTAAAATTCAAGACAATGGCCAAATTCTTATTCGCGGTAGAATCGAAAATCCAAGCTCAGATTTTGATTATCAAGCCATAATCCCTTTCTTTGGTACCGATTTAGAAAATTACGAATCCCGCACCATCACCCCTGAAGGCAACGGCTATTTTAGCATGGCCCTCTCAGCATATGATTTTGCAGACAGTTTCTTTGCGCGAATTGAAGAACCAGGCCAAATCAATGAGCTTAAAGAGCCTGAAATTCAGGTCAAACTTTTCAAAGACAAACTCTCCAGCCAAAACATGACGCTTCAGCTCAATGAAGAACAACGTAACAAATTGCGTGCTCTGGTAGCCTTACGCAAACTGGGTGACCAAATGATCGCCTTGGGCAGGCTCGGTCAAGCCCTGGCTCCCATCTATGCCGAACAATATGGCCCTGGCTTTAAAGCTTTGGCTTTTCAAGATTGTCCCAGTGATGGCAATGGATATAGCTTTTGCTACCCTGGCGTAAATGCCGCCGATGAAGCCGCACGCATTGCCTTGGCGCAATGGGAATTGGAAATCGTGCGAGAAGAACAGGCCCGTTTTCAGCAATCGATGGATATTGTGGTGCCCTCGGTTATTCTGGCTGAAGTTACGGTGCTTACCATGGGGTTACCGCTTTTCTTTGCAGAACTGGGTGCCTTTGCCTATACCAGCGAAGCTGCACTGATGTCTGCCATGCCAATGGTTACAGCTCGCACACTGAGTCTGGCACATATCAGTGCTAAATTCTTAAACCTGGGCCTCACGTTTCACCTGCTCTCTAAAATGGGCAAGGCCTTGTTTCAAAAGAAAACGATTCAACCCTTTGCCTTCCATATCGATGAATTGTGGAAAAACACACGAAGCTTGGGTACCAAGATTCAAGCTAAAATAGCAGAGCTGAATCCCTGTGGGTTTTCTATCAAAAACACACCTTCAAAATGGAGTAATCCTTGTTTTATCGGAATTTTAAAGCCTAAAGAACTCAGCTTCAAACAATACAGCGAAGTGGTCTTGCTGGCTAAAATGTATGATGAAGCAATCATCGCCATGGCCAAACTCAGAGCAAAAGGAGAGGTTATTTTGGTCGATAGTGCGGGTAATATTTTGAAAATCACCAAAGATTTAGTCAATGGAGTAGGAAAACACCATGTTGGCCCAGCACTAACAGTTGTTGTGAATAAAAAAACAGGGAAAATGTACTTTGGGACGAATCTTATTGATGACTCTAAAAACCTAGATTTCTATAAAGACTTTCATCCTATTTTAGTAAAAAAAATTAATGATATTAAAGGTAAAGATCTGGGCGACCCCAATGGCTTTGACCTTGCATTGAATGAAGGTGGTTCTCATGCAGAAGTCTATGCAGTTAACCAAGCGCTGCAAGATTTAGGTGAGAATATTACAAAAGCAGTCTTTGACGATTTAGCAATGTTGACCATTCGTATAAAAGACATGCCCGGAAAAAAAGGCGTTCGCTCCGGTGGAATGGCCGGTTCAATATTCCCCAGTTGTGGCAATTGTGTAAAAGTGCTCCCCGAAGTATTGGATCTTGGCTCAAAAGAGTATTTGAGCCAATTGCCCTTACTTGCTCAAAATGAAATCAGATATATTGAAAAACTTCATCAGGCCAGTGCAATGGTAATTTTAGAAAAATGGAAACTAAAGTAATGACAAATAATAGACCTTATCTTGCTTTGACAGAAATAACCTTTGATAAAAATTGGCAGATGTATTTAGACGGTTTACCTTTTACAGGGACAGCCATCGAATGGGATGACGAAGAAGCTGAAGAAGCACGTGAAGAAGAGGACGGAGCAATCTTTCGGCATATTCAAGTAGTTAATGGAGAAGCCGTAAAACTGCTTCTATATAATTACAAGGGTGTATTAATTGAGGAACACGATGCCCCTTTTTTGATAGATGAAACCTATTTTAACCCTTTTCAATTTGGCTCCTTTCTCAAAAAATGGCATAACACAGGAGAGATCAAATATATATTAGCTTCAGCGCAGTCAAAAGAGGCTCTCACTATTGCAATAGAAAAAGGTGGGTTAAAAGAACAAGACCTTGATCCTTTTGACATAATACAGATTGAATTTTATAAAAATTCACAATTAAAACAATTGACTTTAAGCAGTTGTACAACTATGTATTCATACGAAAAAGACAAGATAAATAAACAACTGTTCAATAAATATAGTTCCTGGATGATTGATTTTTCAATTAAACACACCAAAGAATGGTATGAAACAGGTCAGCTAAAATCTGAAAAAATTGAAACATATAGCTATTTGGTATGGGAACGCCAATTTTCTGAAAATGGCGCATTGGTCTCTGAATACCAAATAGATCCTCAAAGTGAGGATTATCAAAAAATACAGGATTTTAAAGAAAATAAAATCCCTCATATCCCAACTATTGAAAATAACTTAATTATTTTCAATCATGAACTCATTTTTGACAAAGGTCTTTACTATTACAATAACAAACCATTCAGTGGTTTTGCTCTAAAAATACAGAACGACTATCGCACTCGAATTCAGTACATGAATGGAGTCAAACAAGGTCATCAAGGATTTCTTGATAATAAATATGAATCAATAATAAATACCGCTACTAAAGCGCAATCTTATTATGTATTTGAACAATCTACGAAACACAAATCCGAATATCTCTTTGCCGAAAAATACGAGTTTGGCATCTTGCTCTATCGCCATCACAGAGATGAGCAGGGGGGTTGGATTGAGGACTATGAACTCTCTCCAGACTCAGCAGATTATCAACGTCTTGAACGCTACCGACAATGGAAGCAGTTTGAGGCATCTTTTGCAAACAATTCTACTACGCTACCAAACTTAGAGCAGAATACGCCCCCCCTGACACACCGGCAAATCTCTCTGGAACAGGTAGAATTTAGCCAAGAAAACTTGTTCTATTTCAATGGAGAAGCTTTTACAGGAACTGTTGTTGAAAACATGGAACCTGAATTGGCCTTTACCACTGAGAATCAAGAAAAAGAATTTTTTAGGCATTATAAAATTGAAAAGGGGTTAATCAAATACATAACAACTTTTAACCCTATGGGAGTGGTTTTATCTGAAAAATGGAATGTCTTTGTATCAGGTGTCTATAACAACAAACCCCGCGTATTTGCGGTTTCAAGCTTAATTCGCAATGCGTCAGGGAATATTATCTATCTGACCTTTACAATTATTGATGCCATTGATCTGCCTGAAAATGAATTTGTCAGAGAAACCCTACAAAACTATTCCTTTGATCCCTATGACAGTGTCGAGTTGCGCTTTGATGAAAAGGGGCAATTAGAATTTGAAACACTATCAAAATTAGCCCCCTACCTCTATGACTTTGAGGGCCCTGATTCGCAAAAGATCACGGTCTTCAGCGGCTATGGGCACAATGGGCTCGATTTGCCTGTACCTTATCATTCTTTCAAAAGCTGGTATCCCAATGGACAGTTAAAAACAGAGATCATTAAAGAATATAATGTTTGCCTTCTGAATCGTTCTTTTACTGAAAATGGCCAACTGACATCAGAAGAAAAATTAGCACCTGAGAGCCGTCAAAACCTATATATTCAGCAAATGCAAGCCGATGAAATACCTGTTATTTTTCCTAAAACATATCTTTTATTGGATATTCCAATTCATGAATTAACCACACGTAGAGGCATCTGCTATCACCAAGATTTGCCTTTCAGTGGATTTGCTCTGTTTGAAGATGATGAAAAGCAAATGCGCATTCAGTACATGAATGGAATTGCACAAGGCTCTCGCCACCATACTTTCAAAAACTCTGATTTGGTTTTACACACGGCAACCAAAGAAAACAGCTATTATCTGTTCGAAAAATCTGAGAAAACGGGATATATTCGTGCTGAAAAATATGAGTTTGGCATCTTATTATATCGATACCACAAAGAAAATGGACAATGGTTGGAAAATTATGAAATTACGCCAGAGTCTCCAGACTACAATAGGTTAGAACGTTATCAG
>CAZRFI010000034.1:0-20326 GCA_964598905.1 uncultured Candidatus Sericytochromatia bacterium
GAGCCCGACTCCCGTCCGCCCCCGGTTTCTTTTTCGCCGCCAAAGGCCCCGCCAATTTCAGCGCCTGAGGTGCCAATATTGACATTGGCAATGCCACAATCAGAGCCCATTGCCGACAAAAAGCGCTCAGCTTCGCGCATATCTGTGGTAAACAGGGCTGAAGAAAGGCCCTGTTTGACCTGATTTTGAATGGCAATAGCATCAGTCACTTCGCCACTGTATTGGGTCAGATAGAGAATGGGGGCAAAGGTTTCATCTTGCACGATTTGCATTTCAGGGCTGGCTTCAGCCACTGCAGGCATGACATAACAGCCACTTTCAAAACCAGATCCTGTCAGCGGCTGGCCGCCGTAAATCACCTGGCCACCCTGTTCTTTGACCGCCACCAAGGCTTTTTGCATCAAGGCCACAGCCTCTTTGTCAATCAGCGGGCCGACATGGTTGTTTTCATCGAGGGGGTTGCCAATGCGCAGGCCTTTGTATGCATTGACAATGATCTCTTTGACTTGGGAGTAGATCGACTCATGTATGATCAATCGTCGCGTAGACGTGCAGCGCTGACCGCAGGTACCCACAGCCCCAAAGACAATCGCCGGCAGGGCCATTTTTAAGTCGGCACCAGGGCTGAGAATAATCGCATTATTGCCCCCCAATTCGAGAATCGCTTTGCCCAAACGGGCCCCAACCACCTCGCCCACGCGTTTACCCATGCGGGTCGAGCCTGTGGCAGAAATCAAGGAGATGCGGTGATCTGCAATCAGGGTTTCACCAATTGGAGCCACTTCGCCAACAATCAAGCTCATCACCCCTTCGGGTACCTGGTTGTCTTTGAGTACTTTGGCCATGATGTTAAAACAGGCAACGGCAGTTAAAGGGGTTTTTTCGGAGGGTTTCCAAATACTGACATCGCCACAGACTGCTGCAATCATCGAATTCCAGGCCCAAACAGCCACAGGGAAATTAAACGCTGAGATGATCCCGACCAACCCCAGCGGATGCCATTGTTCGTACATGCGGTGATTGGGGCGTTCAGAGTGCATGGTCAAACCATAGAGTTGGCGGGAGAGGCCGACGGCAAAATCACAGATGTCGATCATCTCCTGTACTTCGCCCATGCCCTCTTGCAGAGATTTGCCCATTTCATAAGAGACCAACATGCCAAGTTCTGCTTTTGCCTCTCTCAGGGCATTGCCAATTTGGCGGACAATTTCGCCCCGTTTGGGAGCTGGTGTGCTGGCCCAACCCGCTTTGGCCTTTTCGGCAGTTTGAATCAATTGTTCATAATCTGCCAAGCTGGCTTTGCCGACAGCCCCAATTTCTTTGCCATCGACCGGGGAATGAGAAATATATCTTTCAGTGGTATTGCCAAACCAGTTTAAGCCGGTTGAGCAGGGGGGAGAAATGGCTTCAATTCCCAAAGTGCTTAAAAATGTCTGTGTATCTTGCATGAGGCTCTCCTGGGCAAGTGGATGGGTCCTTGCCATGTTAATTGATTGCATTCAAATTTTACCACCTCTGGCCGGTGCTTGAGATCGGGATTGCTTGCAACGGGTTCCGCGCGAAAAAAAGCCTGCTACACTGAGACCACAACATTCCCAAACAGAGGTAACAATTATGGCCAAAGGGCTCGAAGAACATCAAGCACGTCAAGACGAACTCAATCAATTGGGCAAAGGATTGGCCCGCAGAGCCAAATCCAGTTGTGAACTTTGCGGTGCCTCCAGCGCATTGCAGATTTTTGAAGTTCCGCCGGTCAAAGAGCCCAATTTGGATGCCTGTTTGCTAATTTGTGAGACCTGTGCCTCTCAACTCAAAGACCCCGACTCGCTTGATAGCAACCATTGGTTTGGCCTTCAGGAACGCATTTGGAGCGAGGTACCTGCCGTGCAAGTCATGGCTTGGCGCCTTTTGCAAGAACTCAAAGACCAAACCTGGGCCCAGGATTTGCTGGATCAGGTCTATCTCGCAGATGAAGTTTTACATTGGGCCCAAATGGGCGCAGAAAGTGACGCTTCAGGCAGGAAGACCTTTGACAGCAATGGCACAGCTTTGGCCGACGGGGACAATGTGCATATCATCAAAGATCTGGATGTGAAAGGCACGACTTTTACTGCCAAACGGGGTACCCTGGTCAAAGCCATTCGTCTGGGTGAAGATCCTGAATTGGTCGAAGGCAAGGTCAATGGGACCAGCATTATGCTCAAAACCTGCTTTCTGAAAAAAGTATAAATTTGCTCTGGCGCAAATACAGGGCCGATTAAATCGGGTATAACGGCGATATGATCAGTGTAACTGAGGCTGAATGCCTTATCTTTCAAGAATTAAAGCTTGCTCAAACTGAAACAGTCAGGTTGAGTGAGGCTCCCCGTGCGGTGCTCCGTGAAAATCTCAGCGCGGATCGCCCGCTGCCCCCCTATCATCGGGTGGCCATGGATGGCATTGCTTTGCAATCACAGGCCTGGCTCGATGGTCAGCGGGAATTTGTGCTTGCTGGTATTCAGCAAGCAGGACAGGCACCGCAAACATTGCCCGATCCCAAGCAGTGTTTTCAGGTCATGACGGGGGCCGTCTTGCCCTTGGGGTGTGATACCGTCGTCCCTGTCGAAGAAATTCAGCTCCAAGCCGGAATAGCCTACATCGACCCAGCGCTTAAAATCCAAGTTGGGTCGCATATCCATCGCTTGGGCAGTGATGCCGCATCAGGGCAGGTATTACTTGCCGCAAACAGCCTTATGTTGCCACCGCAATGGGCTGTAGCAGCCTCGATAGGAGCCACACAAGTAACGGTTTCGGCCTTGCCTGAGATCGCTTTAATTAGCACAGGTGATGAATTGGTGCCCCCAGAGCAGACTCCTCTGCCCCATCAAATTCGCAGCTCCAATCGCTATTTTTTGGCCTCGGCTCTGGGCCAAACCGGTTTTAATCGGGTAAATTCTTACCACTTCAGCGATCAAAAACAAGACCTCAAAAACGGATTGGACGCGATTTTGGCTGATCACCCGTTTTTGATTCTCTCTGGCGGTGTTTCAATGGGGCAATTTGACTATGTTCCCGCTGTTTTAAAGGAATTGGGTGTGCGCGAAGTCTTCCACAAGGTGCGTCAACGCCCAGGCAAACCGCTCTGGTTTGGGGTGGGCCCTCAGGGACAATGCGTCTTTGGGCTGCCGGGCAATCCCGTTTCCGCAGCCGTGTGTTTTTATCGCTATGTCTTGCCTGCCCTTTGGCACAGAGCACAACGCAGAAGTCCGCGTAAATACGCAGTATTAACTGAGCCTTATCACTTTTCTAAAAATTTGACTTGTTTTTTGCCTGTCACAGTGACATATGCTGAAACGGGTCAGACCTTGGCAACGCCCTTGCCTGGTAACGGTTCTGGTGATTTTGCCTCACTGGCGGGCAGTGATGGGTTTTTGGAAATGCCCCCCGGCCCCTGTGATTATGAAGTCGGCAAAGCCTACCCACTCTGGCTCTGGCAGATTTAAATGAGGAGATGAATGCGGATGTTGAGTCATATCAATGCAGAGAATTTGCCGACCATGGTGGATGTCGGGGACAAAGCCATCACCCGCCGAGAGGCAGAGGCCATGAGCTGTGTAAGCCTGCCCGCGCCCGTCTTGGCAGCTTTAAATCCAGCTGGGGAGCTGATTTCTCCCAAAGGCCCTGTGTTTCAGACTGCCATTATCGCCGGGACCATGGCCGCCAAACGCACCCATGAGCTGATACCCTTTTGTCATCCCCTGCCCCTTGAGCAGATTGCTTTTGAGATTCAGCTCAAAACGGAGGCACCAGCCCATGTGGAGATCTACTGCCGGGTGCGGGTCATGCACAAAACGGGCGTAGAGATGGAAGCTTTAACGGGCGCAAGTATTGCGGCCTTGACCGTTTATGATATGTGCAAAGCCCTGTCGCACGACATGGTGATTCTTGAAACCCGTTTGCTGAGCAAAACCGGAGGCAAACATGACATTGGCCAAAGCTGAGAGTTTCCATCCCTGGGTTATTTCAATTGTGGGCCCTGCAATCGACCCAGAAGCATTCCATGCAGCAAATTCTCCTGATGGGGCGTGGCAAGAATGGACTGAGGCTTTGCTCAAAGCCCTGCGTTCAAAATGGCGGGTGGGTGTCTGTTTGCTCAAATCGAGTGAACCTGAGCTCAATTTATTGCAGAAACGCAGCCCGTATGCAGAAGACGATCTGTTGGTTGTTTTGGGAGAGGTCAAAGCGCCTTCGATGCGTCTGGTCTGCCTGGAGTCTGTCAATCAGGTCCCAATCTGGCAGAATGACAAAACTGAAGCACAGACTTGGCAGGCGATGATCAGCCCCAGCCCCTTGCCCCAAACAGGTTTTGCTCACTTTCTCAGAGCGGATATTCAGGGTTTGGTTTCGGCCATGGCTGATGCTTTGGCCGCCCTTGTGGCGAAAGTTCCCCTTAATGGCCTGATTTTGGCAGGGGGATACAGTCGCCGCATGCAAGAGGACAAAGCACTATTGCATTACCATGGCGTGAGTCAATTGGCCCACAGTTATGCCCTACTGAGCAGTGTCTGCAGCCAAGTTTTGATTTCTTGCCGAGAAGATCAGGCTGAAATGGATTGGCCTTTGGACCCTGTCTTGCCAGCCTTGCCCTGGACATATGACCGCATACCCAATTTGGGCCCCCTCGGGGGGATTTTAACCGCGATGATGACCCATCCCCAGGCTGCTTTTTTGGTGATAGCAGTGGATTTGCCTTGGCTGGATCTGGCGACGCTGGCCCACCTGATTCAAGCCCGCCGCCCCCTGGGGCCTGCTACGGCGTTTCTGAGCAGCTCTGACGGTCTTCCTGAGCCGCTTTGCGCCATATACGAGCCCCGCATGCGCGAGCGTCTCTTTGGTTTTTGGGGGCAGGGAATCATCTGCCCGCGCAAAGCACTTATTCATTCAGCTACCCATTTGCTTGCTTTGCCCGAAGCCTTTCGCTTGGACAATGCCAATACCCCAAGCGATTTTGAGGCAATTACAAACGCCCTGAATGAACGCCGCGAAATTTGCTAAAATAGATAAAAATGCCAGGGAAGTTGATTGCACCCTGAAAGGAACGCGGCCATGCCTCCCATGCTCAAGCCCTATCTCGACAAATTAAATGAGTCCGCAGCCCTCTACAGCATGCGCTTCTTAGGCGCATTGCTGATTTTGGTCCTGGGTCTGTGGGCAAGCAAACGTCTCTCGCGCATTTTAAGAGAGATCTTGAGCAAAACCCAGCTCGATCAAACTTTTATCTCTTTTATAGGCAATATGTTGCGCGTGGTCCTGACTGCCGTCGTGTTTTTGGCAGCTCTGAGTAGTATGGGGGTACCCACTACTTCTGTTTTGGCCCTTTTGGGCACGGCCGGATTGGCCGTGGCTCTGGCCTTAAAAGATTCACTTAACAATGTCGCTGCTGGATTTTCGCTAATGATTTTGCGTCCCTTTCGGGTCGGTGACTATGTCGAAGTGGGCGGTGTCGGTGGGAGTGTTTCTGGTATTACGCTCTTTCACACCCTCTTGAATACCGCGGACAACCGTTGGATTGCCATGCCCAATGCCAAATTGCTGGCAGATACGATTGTCAATTTTTCGCGCAATGCAAGCCGCCGCATAGATTTAATTGTTGATGTCAGCTATGGTTCAGATTTAAAAAAAGCCAAAGACCTGCTCTGGGAATTGATTCGGGCCGATGAACGCATTCTCAAAGATCCCGAGCCCGTTGTAGCTGTGAGTGATCTGGCCAATAGCAGTGTGCAATTTGTGGTTAGGCCTTGGGCTCCTACCCCTGAATATTGGAACGTCCGTTTTGACCTGATCGAAGCCATTAAGTTGCGTTTTGATGCCGAGGGAATTGTGATTCCCTTTCCACAGCGCGATCTACATTTACACGACCACCGGTCAGTTGCTCCCATTGGGAACCCCTGACTGCCCGATCCCGTCTCTCGCAACATCTGAATCAAGGAGGATGGCTCTGACCGGGGCCGATATGATGAAAACACATTACACTTCCCTATTGCGCAAAGGTGCCCTGATGGGTGTACTGCTGCTCTTGAGTCCCGCCTGTGCTTTGGCCCAAGAACAATCAACCGAAAAAAGTTTTGCCGAAGCCCTGCTCGAAGAATCGTTTGTGCCAGCCCTGAAACCCATGCCAGGGATCTGGATTGATTGGCGCAAACGCCGAATTCACGCATTTGGCAGAGGATTCAGCCGCGAAGATTCCGTGGGCCCGCAGGCGCGTCTATTGGCCCTGCGCGCAGCCAAAGCGGATGCGCTACGCCGTTTAGCGGCCTTGATTTATGGCATTCATCTAGAAGCGGGAATGACGGTAGATAATTGGGGACAGAGCCACCCTGAAGAACGCAAATCGATTGAAGGGTTGATTAAGGGCGCTCAAGAAGCTTCAGAAGCTGAGCAACAACCTGATGGCAGTTATGAAATACAATTGATCCTGCCTTTGGCAGCGGTTGAGGCTTTAACAGGAAAACAGATTCCCTATCAATAGGGAAAGAAAAGATTTAAACATAGATGTCGAATAAAATCGCAAAAAAGCGGTTCAATTGGACTCCAGAGTTGTTTATTGCTTTGTTGTATATGAACTTTGGTCTGCTTTGGATCTTTTATTCAGATCAGCTATTGGGCCAATTTCAAACACTGAAAGGTTTTGCCTATGTCTGTTTAACAGGCATCCTTTTGTTTTTTTTGGTGCGGTTTTTTCAAAAATCCCTGCAAAAGCAAAGTCAACATTACCGCTTTTTATTCGATCATAACCCTGTGCCCATGTGGTATTGTGATCCCCAGAATGGTCAGATACGTGAAAGCAATGGGGCAGCCAGCAAAAAGTATGGCTACAGTGCAGAGCAATTTCGTGAAATGAAATTGGGTGATCTGGAAAAGACACCCCAAACGCAAGCTCAAAATGCCTGGTTATCTGGCCTGTCAAAAGTAATGGTGGTGCATCTCGATAGCAATGGCCAGATGTTGGATATTCAATTGCATTTTCAAAAATCCCCTGAGGGTCTCTTGGTCTCGGCTTTTGATCTGATCGAACACAAACAAATTGAGGCCCAACTGTTTTCGGATAAAAAGACCCTTGAATTTTTTCAGTCCACTGTTCGCGCTGCCTCAGTGATTGCAGTGCTCGACAAAGACAGCAAGGTCATTGAGGCCAATGCCCATTTGATCCGGCTCAGTGGCCTCTCGCAAAATGAGCTGATTGGTCGGCGTTTGGGGGGGCTGTGGATAAAACAGACCCCAGAATGGTCGCGGGTGCTCAATCAATTGGAAAAAGGTCGCCAAATCCAAGCAGAAATGGAATTGGCCCATGGTTGGGTGGGTTATTTGCTCTTGAATTATCACACAGGGCAAGATGGCCCCACATATTTATTGCTGGGCCAAGAGATCAGCCAACAAAAACGGGCCCAAAATGAATTGTGGGCTTTAACAGCCAAATTGGTTGAGCAAAACCAAGACCTGCAACAATTCACCTATTTGGTCTCACACAATTTGCGTGTGCCTGTGGCCAATATATTGGGTCTCGTGGCGCTACTTGAATCCCCGGCAGGGACAGATGAAACCCTCTCAGAGGAGCAGACGTTGCTCTTGGAAAAACTCAAACTCTCTGCCGAACGCATGGATTTAGACCTGATCTCCCTTCATGAGCGTTTACACCACCAAGGACGCAGTCAAAAAGAGCGCAGTTGGCTTGATGTGTCCACCATCATTGAAGATGTGTTAAGCGAATTAAACCATCTCTTACCCGATCCCCATTGGCGGCCTCAACTGGAACTCAAGGTTCCGCGATTAAATAGTATTGCTGTTTATCTTCACAGCATTTTGCTCAATTTAATCAGCAATGCACTCAAATACAAAGATCCCCAGCGACCGATAGAGCTCAAGATCAGTGTTAGGGCCGAACAAGGCTTTTGGGTCTTTGATATTCGAGACAACGGACTGGGCATCGATTTAAATGCACATGCCAATGAAATCTTTGGACTTTATCAACGCTTTCATTCCCAAATTGATGGGCATGGGCTCGGTTTGTATTTGGTTAAAACCCAAACTGAAATGTTGGGGGGGCAGATACAAGTCGAAAGCACCCCTGGCCAAGGTACCTGCTTTCATTTGAGCTTTCCGATCTATGCGTCTGAGGCTGTGCCAAATGAATCTGCCCTTATTTAACCGATTCAAGTTCCAATAATTGCTTGAGCTGGGTCAAGAGCAATGGCTTTATCATAAAGTCCTTTACAAAGGGGTAATGATTAACAGCCAATTTATCTTCTTTTAAAAGAGAAGAGGTCAGCACCACTATTTTGGTATCGGGATGTCCACCCCCAAAGCGCTCTGTATAATGTTTTAAAAAGTTGTGTCCGTCCATGACGGGCATGCTCAAATCGAGCAAAATGAGGTCAGGGAAATCACCTTCGGGGAATTGATTGAGACCTTCTAAGGCCAGTTGGCCGTGCGCATACGATTCAAAGCGTATGGGTGCTATTCCCGGAGTCAAACGCTTAAGTAGACCCGATATCAATAAAGGCATAATTTCATCATCGTCAATCAAACAAATATGCTGTATTGCCACACTCAAAATCCAACTGTAAAAAAAATATCTCAGTTTCATTATAACCGAGATACACCTACACAACTGATTATCCATCAAACCGGGAATGTTCAAAAAGAACCAAAATAAAGCACGTCAGATAAGGCAAAAGACTGACAAGCCCCCAGAAGCTGCGTGTTATAATATGCATAAATTTAGACCAAACAATAGGATACTGCAAATGGCCATTCTCGATCTCAAATATTATGGGGCTTCTGTCCTAACTCGCCCAGCCAAACCCATTAAAAATATCGACCGTGAGCTGATTAAACTCGCAGAAGACATGCTCGAAAGTATGTACCATTATCATGGAGTGGGTTTGGCTGCCCCCCAAGTGGGTGTTTCAAAACGCTTTATCATAGTGGACTGTGGCGATGAGTACCAAGATCGGCCCTATTTTCTGATCAATCCCGAGGTGGTTAGCACCGAAGGTGAACAAATCGGTCCCGAAGGCTGTTTGAGTCTCCCAGATTTACTCACAGATGTTAAACGTCCGGCCAAAGCTGTGATTCAAGCCATGAATCTGCAAGGAAAAACCATCACGATCACGGGGGAAGGCCTTTTGGCCCGTGCTTTGCTCCATGAAATTGATCATCTAAATGGCGTTTTGTTTACCGAATTGGTCGAAGACGAATTTGTGCTTCAGAGGGAAATTCCCATTCTCAAAGATCGGATTCAAAAAATTCTCAGCGGTGAATTGCCCGCTGTCAGTGAATATGAAGAAGATGAAGATGAGCAAGACGAGATGGCTGAAACAGCGTCAGCGGTTGCTTTGGCGTGAAACCCACTCTTGTCTTTATGGGAACCCCCGAATTTGCGGTTCCCTGTCTGCAGTCCCTCTTGGATGCGGGCTACCCGGTCAAATTGGTGGTCACCCAGCCCGATAAGCCCGTTGGCCGCAAGCAAGTCATGACTGCTCCGCCCGTCAAAATTTTGGCCGAAGCAAACGGCATTGAAGTTTTTCAGCCCGCCAAGATTCGCAATACCCCAGAGGTCTTTGAAAAACTCAAGTCGGTGGACGCAGCACTTTTTGTGGTTGTGGCTTATGGCAAGATCTTACCTCAAGCTGTTTTGGATTTACCCAAGCATGGCTGTATCAACGTCCATGCTTCGCTTTTGCCCAAATACCGGGGTTCTGCGCCGATTCAATGGTGCCTGGTCAATGGCGAGAGTGAGACAGGTGTGACAACGATGGTCATGGATGCTGGCATGGACACGGGCGATATGTTGCTCAAGCGTTCTCTGCCCATTGACGCTGATGAAACGGGCATCAGTCTGTCTGAGAAACTCTCCAAATTGGGCTCAGAATTGCTGATGGAGACCTTGCCTGGCTATCTCAGTGGTGAGATCTTGCCCAAAGTTCAAGATTCAAGCCAAGCCACCCAAATCCCACTGCTCAAAAAAGAACATGGTCAACTCAATTGGGACGACTCTGCCCAAGCACTTTATCACAGGATTCAAGGACTCAAACCTTGGCCCGAGACCTATACCTTTTTTAGAGGCAAACCCTTAAAAGTCAAAGAAGCCCAAGTCTTTTGCGGCGAGAAACCAGAAACAGACTCCCTGATTGCCGGAACAGTGGCCAAGTTACTCAAACAGAGCATTTTGGTGCAAACCGGCGACGGGTTTTTGGAGCTGTTGCGGGTGCATCCTGCCGACGGCAAAGAGATGCCTGCCGGCGACTTCGCCCGTGGGCAGCGGGTCGAAGTCGGCGAAGTGCTCGGCAGTTAGAACCTGAAATTTAAAACATCGGATGCCAGAGTGGCAGCACCGTAGGTTCTTGATTCAAAAGTGCCAATTCTGATTCCCCCAGGTATTTTTGGGGGATGATCAGCTGATAGACGTTGTCTTCAAACCATTCATTCGACATGATAAAATAGCCTTTTTTGCCGACTTCGGCACCCCAGCTGTTTTCGACTTTCCATTTGACAGGTTGCCCAGCCTCATCGATATCGACACCCACAATTAACATGCAATGGGTCATGCTTGTTTCTCCCATTTCAAGCCTTTCAGGCTTGTCTAGGCCAAAATGGGTCTGAAAGAGCAAGTCATAATTATAGATGCCTTTTAAAAGCAGGCCTTCTTTTCTCAAGCTGTCTTTGCCCACATCGCAGGAGAACAAGACCGGCTCGTGGTTCTTGAGTTTTTGCAAGGCATATTGCTTGAATTGATCAAAATGCAAATTTAATGCCAGGTGTTTTTCTCCACCCACCATTTTGCGGGTATGTGCCACGGTATAGAGTTTGTCGTAAGGCGTATCAGCCATGGGAGAACTCCAAAGGCAGATATAATCATCGACATCCAGATCGACATATTTATCAAAAAACTGGTGAGGGGTAATGTCTTTTTCGCGGAAAAATACTTTGTCTTCGTTGCGATAGCTCCAATTAAAGCGCTCTGGGGGAGTGCCAAAGCTCAGCACCATAATTTTATACAGCTCTTCGATATAGATTTTGCGCTCTTGTTCAATGCTTTCGAGCGAAGCGCCAGCTTTGGCCATTTTACGAATCTCTCCGGCATATTGGCGCAATTTACTGGAAATCACGTTGTTGTGAATCGTGGAATCTTTTGAAAAACTTGAGTGTTGCATCACCGATGCAGGCACCATTCCATATTTTTTGACCAAATTGACAAACATATACCAATCACCTCCATCGGGCAGCGGTTGACCCAGAAAATGACGCAAATCGCGGTCATCATAATCGCGATCGCGAAACTCGACCATTTTTTCGAGGAAATAATTGGCCTTTTCAAATTTATCCCAGAACATCAAATAGGGGCCTGAAAACTCAAAGGTTTTGACATTGAGTTTTTTCTGAGTAAAGTACCTGAGCAAATTCATTGCGGCAAAGATCCAACAGACACCTACTTTTTGCTGAGCAGTGGCTTCGGGGGCCACATCCAATTCATCAGAGAAAGAAAAATCCATGCTTTTGATCAGATCGCGGTTTACAGCCAATTCGCTGAGATCGACACGCCCTACGGCATTCATGACCAATTTGTTTAAGGGGCTTTGACTGAGTTTTTCGTTGTAGTTTTTTATCAGATTAAGATCTATGATCATGGCAATTTTTTTTCCTCGTGTTTGATGGTCGGGTAATTATTTTGTTCTGCCAGTTTAACAGGTCTGCAGGCTCAACGCGATCAGATACGGCTTAGACAAACGGACGATAAACTAAAATAATTTAAATTATCCTTAATCAAAACACAAGTTTTCCTTATTCTTGTCGACAACCTGAATATCCCGTTTTATGAGGCAATCCATGAAAAAAGTTCTGTTTGCATCCCTGCTGGCTTCTGTGGCTCTCACCCTTTTGAGCTGTAATGCCCTGATTTCCAACCCCCAAACTTCGCAACAATCTCAGTCCTTGCGTGGTTTTGCTCTCAATCGCAACAGCCCCCAGGCAGGTATTGAAAAATTAGTAGACCCAGCCCGGATTGAGGCCCATTTGGCCGCTTTAACTGGCAAAAATCCGATCGCGGCAAATACCAGTATTCCTGAGCGGGGTACCGTTCAAGGTCGGGCCTTGACCCGCCAATACCTCAGCCAAACCCTCGAAAGCCTCGGTTATAAAGTCGAGCCCCATGAATATAGGCGCAATGGCATCAATATTACTGCTCGCCTGATGGCCGATGAGCCCACCGATGAGTATATTGTGGTGGGTGCGCATATGGACTCTGTGCGCAATGCGGGGGCCGATGACAATGCCTCGGGCTCAACAGCCGTGCTCGAAGCCGCAGCCGTCTTGCCGCAGCTCAAAGGTCGAAAAGTGAATATCCTTTTTGCCTGGTTTGACGAAGAGGAATTGGGCCTGATTGGCAGTGGTTATTTGGCCCGCAGCCTAAAAAAACAGGGAATGAAAATCACCAGTGTCCACACCAGTGACATGCTCGGTTGGGATGGGGATGGGGATAAAACTGTTGAAGTGGCCCGCCCAGATGGGATCCTGTGGGATTATTACCAAATGGTCAACAAAACCCACGGCTTAAATCTTCCCTTGGATCGCACCAGCACAGGCCAATCTGACCATGTCTCGTTTCATGACCAAGGATATGCTTCGGTCTGTCTGTCCGAAGAGTGGACCAGCAACGACAGCACCCCTTATTACCACCAGCGTGGAGATCAGTTCCCGACCATCAACCGGGAATTCTTGGCGGCAGGTACCCAATTGATGATTGCCGTCGTCGGCGATCTCAGTTTGAAAGTCCCACCCCCCCCCAGTGTGCAAGTGATCCCACACGATCGCTTCCCGTCACGGCCTCGCCAATTCCACAATTCTTACGAAGAGGCTTTGCATTAACCAGCGGTTTTGCTGGATATGGGGCAGCTTCGTTTGCTTGATGGCCACACAAACCATCGCGATGGCTGGAAGTGATGCCAGTAAATCCAACCCACTCAGCGTCAAGCCAGAGAAATGTTTTGGTCCCGAAACGGCGCTGACCTGTGCGGCAAAACCCTTGCAGAGCACCCTGCGTCTGCTGATTGATCTGGATAAAAAGCAGATTTCAGCACAAGCAGAAATTCGCTTTCGGGTGCCAATTCAAGCCAAGTCAGCAGCCTTTTTGTTTAGCCAACGGGCTGAAAAGGTCTGGTTTAACGCTCAGCCTGTCGCGTTTAAACGGCAATTGGCACCGGGCGGGCAGGAGTGGTTATTGCAGATTCCGATCATCCAGCCGTCAAAAGAGCCGCAAAGAGAGCTTTTGCTCAAACTCCATTACCCAGTAAAAGGGCTCACGGCTTGGGGACTGCGCTGGCAAAGACCCTTTCATATTCGCTCAGACTTCAGCGATTCCAGCGATGCCCGCTTCAGCAACGTTTTGATTCCCTCTGGCTTTGAATCTGAACGCCATCCCATGACTTGGTATTTTGTCTTTCGGGGCCTCAAACAACCCTTGCAGGTCTTCAGCAATGCCACAGAATATGCTGAGCTGGGGAAAGGGAGCTACCGCTTGGGATTTGATCAGCGTTTTAATCTGGCCATGCCCTATTTTGAATTCAGCGCAGCCCCTTTGCGCAGTTACAGCTTTGCCTTTCAGGGTTTATACACACCCATTCCCGTCACTGTTGTCATCCCACAAGGTTTGGGTAAGAGCAAGGGCCTGAGTGAGAGACAGGTATTTGCCTCGGCTGAAAAACGGATTCGCAATACTTTGTCTGAATTTGAACATCAATTTGGTCCCTATGCCTTTCCCCAACTATTGGTCAAACTCTATTCCCTGCAAACGGGGGAATTGCCCCTGAGCCAAGAGTATTCGATGGAATATGGCGGGGCCGTTGTCAGTCGCTTGGAATTAATTCCCCACGAAATTTGCCACATGTGGTTTGGACGGGGGGCCTCACCTCAAGATGCACAGGCCGGTTTTGTCGATGAGGTGATTTGTGATTGGTACGATTATCGCACTCCGTTTTCAGCCACACAGCTCAAACGCCCACCCAGCCGATTGATTCCTCCCCAAAGTTGGAGTCTGCGCACCCCAGAAGCCGTTTATGCAGAAGGCCAATTTATCGCAGGCTTGCAGGGTCTGTTTCACAATAAACAGCGCAATTTATTTGTCAGTTTGGGCCGGTTTTACCGTCAATACCGGCTCAAATCTTATGCTGAAGCGGATTTTAGACGTTTTATAGAGGCCGAATACGGTGGCGATCTCAGTCCTTTTTTCAGTCGATTTTTAGAGGGTAAGTCTGAATTTTGAGCAAAAATTGAGCTGTATTTGGGTAGAGTGATAGGGCTGATAGGCCAGATTTATGTTCCAAGATCTTCTACCAAGCATCAACTCAGTTCAAAGGACTCAATTTCCATGTCTACCCAAAATAAAGTTTGGAGTCAGTTCTTGCCGTGGAGTCTCACCCTTTTATTATTGGGGGCTTTGCTCTATTTTGCGGCTATTTACCACCCGCCTACCAATTTGGAGCTTCAAGAAAACAAAACAGACATCAGCCTGAAATTGCTGGATAACCTACAAATCGCAATTGAAGCTGAAAAAAATGCAGTTTTGAGCCTGAATCGGGAGGAGTCTCAAAACTTTGTTTTGCAAGTCAATCAGGCTGGAAAGGCGTTAGAAACACACAGACAAGCCCTAGACAAATTGACCCAAATTCAGAGCACGCCCACTGAAAAACAGCTTTTGTCTGAATTTGACCAGTGTTGGCTTCAGTTTAAAACCTTGGACCAGCAATTATTGGCCTGGGCGACCCAAGAAAGCAATATAGAGGCTCAGAAATGGTCAACGGATACGGGACGCAAGGCTTGGGAGCAATTTGAAAAAGCCCTCAATCGTTTAAAGAAACAAGGCCAAGCAGATAAGTATAATCCAGAGATCGAAAACGCGATTGCCCAAAGTCAGATTGCCAGTTTAAAAATTCTGGCATTACACAAACCCCATATTGAAGCCTTTACAGAGCAAGAAATGGCCCAATGGGAAAATGAGATGCAAGTCCAGACAGCTTTGACAAAACAACATTTAAATAGCTTAGCCAAACAGCTTTCTCAGCAGGATTTGGCTGCATATAACACAGCTTATCTGCATTGGGAGGCCTTTCAAGGGGCAACCCAGAAAATTGTCAGACTTTCGCGTCAGAACTCCAATCTCAAGTCGATCGCATTGTCCTTGGGAAAAAAGAGACTGATTTCAACCCAATGCAAAGGGATCTTAAACGAACTCAAACAAACCTATGCGGATCAACGCTTTCAAGCAACCCGTTAGTTTTCACCGAGAGGAACTTCTTTGGGATCGACACGGAGAACCTCGGCAATGCCCGATAATCGCTCGACCACATCGCTGCGTGTGTGAGGCGGTGTTAAGCTGCAGGCCAAGACCAATCTGCGGCCAAAGCGGTCAGCCATGAGATCTTCTGGGGGCGGGAAAGATTTAAACACCATACCAAACTCTTCGGCTTGCATCATAATCAGCGAGGCACGAACCGACTTCATCTGCACATTGTCCATTAATTCGATGTGGAGCTCGAGCACCTCTTGGCCCGCGCTCCGTGCTGAGCGAATCAGGCGTTTTTCAACGGCATTGTAAAACGGGCGAATCTCTTCTGTTTCGTGTTGAACGAGGGTATCTTCATCGCCTTCAACCGGCGGTTGAAAGACATCTTTGCCCAAGGTAAACGACCAGACACACTGTTTTTCAGGATTCAACTCAACCAACTTGGTGTGATTAAAAAAGCTGATCAGGGTATGGCCATTGTCCAATCTGCGCACAGCGGTGGGATTGAGTCGGTTGCTGCGCGCATGACCAATATACTCCCAAACGGTATGTCCCTGTTGATCCACCTCTAATACGCGGTGGTGACGCGTATCGGCAATCAGGGTATGGCCATTGGCCAAATGGGTGGCAAAACCGGGTCCGAATAAACGATCTTGGCGTAACCGTGGTTGGCCTTTGAGGGGACTGCCATAGTACCAGCGAACTTGGCCTTTGCGGCTAATTTGGGTGACACGGTTGAGCAGGGCATCGACAAAGAGAATGTCGCCACCGGGCAATTCTTCGGCATATTGGGGTGATGCCGTGAGATCTTCTTGGTGAAACTCCCAGACAATCTGGTTATCGGGTGAAATTTCCACTAAACGCTGGTTGTATTGGTCGGCAATCAAATAATTGCCGTTGGCGAGTAAACGTACGGAACGTGGGTGGTTGAGACGACTTTGGGCAGGCCCTTTGATTTCATTTAAAAGTTCTTTGTCCAGCCGCGAAACTTCGAGTATGCGACTATTGCCCGTATCTGCAATTACCAGTGAATGGGTGGTGACTTGAATCGACTGCGGCCGAGAGAGCTTTTGCTCCAAATCGTAGCCATAATGCCAAGTGACTTTGCCTTTGCGATCAATTCTGACGATTCCATTGTGGCGCTGATCGATCAGATAAGGGGAGAGTTTACCCAATTCTTCCCCCTCTTTGAGATACAAAACCGAATGGTCAAAACTCTCAATTTGTGATTTGGCAGGGCTTGGTCGATTGATCAGGGCCTGTAGCCGCTCTTGGGCAGAGACCCTGCGAAAACGGGCAGGATTGGCGTTTGAACTGTCATCGGTTGCTGGGGGAGACGGGGAAATCTCTTCTACAGGTGGCACAGGCGCAGGTTCGGGTTTGACTTCAATTTGTGCAGGAACTTGCGCAGCCTGAGTCAAAGCCAAGGTTTGAATTTTGTCCAAGGCTGAAAACCAAAGCAGTTTTTTCTGGCTGGGCAATATTTGAATCGCTTTGCGCTCGTTGTAGAGAAACAGATCTTGGTTGGGCAGTCGAATCAAGCGCGAAGGCTCAAGTAAGCGCAGATCCGTGGCCATGCCTGTTTTGTAATATGTGATGCGCTCTTTGACCACCCCCATGGCATCGAGTTCGAGAATTTGGAACAGCTCAGCATCAACAATCAGAGTATGGCCATTCCAGAGACGCATGGCACAAACAGGTCTGCTCAAACCATAACTTTCCCGATCAAAACACTGTTCTATATCACCTTCTTGGCTGACTTCCAAAACCCGGCCATTGTTCGCATCACAGATAAGCCAGGTGCGATCGGGGGTCCATTGTAGGTCTGTGGGAGTATCGAGATGGAACACATCGTCTCCAGCCTCTCCCTGTATGCCGAATTGCCAATGAATCTGGCTGTCTGGATCTATTTCCACAACACGGTGATGGCCCTGGTCAACAATCAAATAGCGCAAATCTTCGCTCTCAGGCATTTGGCGCCAGCCAACCCGCACGGGGTGTTTTAGTTTGTGTTGATTCGATGTAAAGGTCTTCATAGACCAATGTATTTTGCCTTTGCTGCCCACTTCGTAAATTTGGTTGCGGTGCGCATCTGCCACCAGATAATTGAGATTGGGCAAGCGGATGAGATCTCGGGGAAAATCACAAGAGAGCTGATCCGGATCCAAATGCCAGGTGATTTCTTTGCGCTGATTTAGCTCCAATAGTCGCAAATGATGTGGGTCAGGCAAAAGCACATGGCCGGGTTCTAACCCTGAAGTCGCCTCTGCTGAGGCGATACGCATTTTAAACTGGCGCAGGGGATTGAGCAGTTCAAAACCACAGACGTGACATTCCCATTGATTCATCAGGTTTTGCTGACATTGTGGACATTGCAAAGGCACAACCGCAGTGCCTTGCTCAGATAACCAAGCATCTTGCTCTTGACGCAACAAGACCTGGCGGCGACGCAAGGTGGTTTTTAAACTGCGGCCATCGTGGAGTTTATCAATTGTAACTTCTGCCTGCAATTGGGTTTCCAAAAGCGGTCGCAAACGGGCCGCCTCTTCTTTTAATAAGTTCCAGGGTCTGGGCAAATCCAGCAATTCGAGGTGATTTTCACGCTGAAAAAGCTCAGCCAATAATTGAGCGATGAGGGTTTCGCTTTCGGCGTTTAAACTGATTTTTTCGACAATGGGCACAGGCCGAGCGGGAGGAGTGGCGGGCTTTTGTTCTTCGCTGGGCTGAGATGCGGCTGGGGGTGTCAACGGTTCTCCTGCAGTGCTGAATTCGGGTTGTGCCACGCCCGGCATCGGTTTGCGTGAAACCACAGGAGGGAGATACGATGGGGGTGGGACAAACTCTTGCGGGGTTTGCAAGGATGAGGGGTGAGAGGGGGTTTGAAATGCCAAATGGGGATCTGGTTGATCCAGTGTTTGGAGGGCAGAGGCATCGACCAGGCCAGAGGCCAACAGCATCTCGCGCAGATTTTTCTCTTTGTAAGCCATCAGAGGATTGCTGCGGGAAAAGAGTAATTGATAGGGTTTTGAGCCATCTTTGAGCGCATAACGCCTGAGAGTTTTGACTTGGGCCGTGTCAATCACAGAGATAATGGGGGTTAAAGGGTCTGGGGCGTTCTGATAAGTCATCACCAAGAGCAGGCTAAAATCAGGGGAAAGTGTCAATAAATCACATGGAACTTCAGATTGATTGCGAAAGAGATCTCCCTTGAGAGCCACTCTTTTGGCAACACTCCAGTCGTTGAGGTTGAGATACAGCAATTCCTGAGATGGTTTGAGTGTGAGGATGTAGAGATGATCGCCATCCGGTGCCATGACCAAATTGCCCAAAAGTCCCAACCCTGGCTTGGCTTGTTCAAGTGACCCATCTTTGATCGAACCCAGATGCAAAATGGTGGATTGATTGTCGGAGACGATAATCCGCATGTGCTGCAGATCAAAGGCCACGCTCAAGCAGGTGGTGCCCCCAGGTGGACGAATTTGAAAGCGGGCCCGCAATTCACAGGTCTCCGTAGAAAGAACCTCGACAGTGCCTGCGCCCCGATCAGTCAGAGCCAATAAGGCTTTGTCATACGAGAGGAAGAGATCCCAAGGTCCAGCTTGGGCCCGACCCCTTAAGTTGCCACTGAAGAGACTGTTCCAGGCGTGTCCCAATAATTTTGCCTGGAGCCCTTCCGAGGTGTAGACCCATGCTCCATCGCGGGATAAAACCATGGCAGGGACTTCGCCTGGCAGGGCTTGCTCACTCTGAAGTTGATTTCCATCTTCTTCTTGGCAAAGCAGGCGGTGGGTTCCCCACGGCACCCAATCTGAGGCTGTCAGCTTGGTAGAGAGGGGATGGGCACCCAATTCTTGCTTGGATACCAGATCCGTCATGAGCAGGAGCCCCTGCATGGGATCGATCTGAAAAAGAGTGCCAGAAAGGGTCGCTTGATCTCTTTCAAAGGCTTTTTTTTGAGACTCCAGCATTTGCACAAGCGTAGACCGCTCAACCAGCCCGCGCTGGATGAGCTTTTCAATCAGTTTAAGGTCTTCAGGGCTGGCAATTGACATGGTAGTTTAAATCAGTATAATCGGCCTCACCATGCAATGCAAAGGGTGGGCCCTTAAGGCGATTTAATCTTCCTCTATCCAGTCTACATCATCGTCATGCCGATAAAAACGGGAGGAAGTTGGGCTACCTGGCTGGGCACTCTTAGACATCTTTGCAGAATGAGAGGGTTTGCTTGGGGCCGGAGCTGATTGTTGAGCTGAGCGAGGCGTGTAACCCCCTATTTTGGGTTTTGCAACTGCAATTGACATATCGTCTTCGCGTGGGGATCCAGGTGATTGATTACCTGATTGATGTTGACTGCTGGCCGTCTGGGGCTGGGCTGAGCGAGCCACAAAACCTGTGCGGGAGGTCTCAGTACGTGGCTTTTCAGCATTGCGTTGAAAACGACCCTGTTGAACTGGTTTTTCTTGACTCGGGATTTCCAGATCAAAGTCAGTCTGTTCCAGCGGTTGCGCAGCGCGAACTGGGCGAACAGTTCGGCTTGAACGTTGGGCACTTCTTGCGTTTTGAGGTACTTCCCGATCAAGATCTCTCTGAGGCTTTGCAATGGGTTGCGGGGTTTCAATTTCTGCAACACGAGCTACTGGAGCCAGGGGAGGCTCAGCCGTTTTGGGCGTGCGTCTGGGGGGCGTGGCTTTGCGCGCAGGCTGTGTTTTGATCGGTGTTTCAAGCGATTCTGGTTGTGATTTTGAACTGGTTTTAGCGCTGGTTTTAGCGCTGGTTTTTACTCTTGATCCTGAATTTGCCTGCTGATCTTCAGTGTGGCTTTCAGTAGGGGCGCGTTCAGTTCTCCGACGTGCAGCAGGCTCAACAGTAGAGTGCACACGCTCACCCCGCGAGCGTTCTGGACGGGCTCTTTCGCCTGTATCCGCCTGCGACTTACGGGCTTCTGTTTTGTTCCGTTCAGGTCTGGATCTTGTATTCTTTCGTTCTGTTCGGTCTTTTCGTTCTGAGCGC
>CAZRFI010000034.1:20426-22343 GCA_964598905.1 uncultured Candidatus Sericytochromatia bacterium
GCTCAGGTGTTGTCTCAATCGGGGCAAGTGCCTCGGGTTTAAATTCTGGCAACTCTTTGCGGATCAGTTTTTCTATATTTTTTAAATGGCGGATTTCTGCCGGGGCGACAAAGGTAAAGGCCTCACCTTTGGCCAGTGCCCGACCCGTGCGTCCGACTCTGTGCACATAGTCTTCCGGATGGGTGGGGGTATCAAAATTGATCACATGCGAGACCTTTTCAATGTCTAAGCCTCGGGCGGCAATGTCTGTCGCCACCAAAATTCGACACTCTCCCCGTTTAAATCGATCAAGGGCATTTTGGCGCTGAGTCTGGGTCAGATTCGAGTGGATAGCCATGGCTGAAATTCCGGCATCATCGAGTCGGCGGCTCAATTCGGCGCAGCCCAACTTGGTGCGGGTAAAAATAATCGTCGAGACCATTTCTGCGTTTTTGAGCAATTGAATTAACAGGGGCATTTTGTCGCGGTCGCCTACTTTACAAATCCACTGAGTGACCGTGTCTGCAGAAGAACTGCGTTCTCCTACAACAATCATCTCCGCAGACTGGGTGCGGGTGACTTTGCGGGCCAGTTTTTCGATTTCGGGTGGCATTGTGGCTGAAAATAGCAGCGTTTGACGGGTGCGCGGGACATAACTGACAATATTTTCAACATCGGGAATAAAACCCATGTCCAACATGCGGTCGGCTTCGTCGAGGATCAAAAATCGCACATCATAGAGTCGCAGCGAGGGCTTTTGCAGCAAATCAAGCAAACGGCCAGGGGTTGCTACGACAATATCTACACCTTTTTTGAGCGCAGCCTCTTGGCCCCGGGAGGGAACTCCCCCATAGACAGCTACACAGCGCACGGGCATAAAGCGGGTATAGTCCTGAATTGATTTAAAAATTTGTTCAGCCAACTCGCGGGTGGGGGTAATAATCAAGGCCTGAGGATGGGCCGTTGCGCCAGGGTTGATGCGCTGTAAGACGGGCAGGGCAAATGCGGCGGTTTTGCCTGTGCCAGTTTGGGCACAACCAATTACATCACCGCCTTGTAGCAGGGTTGGAATGGTTTGTTCCTGAATGGGGGTGGGGGCTGTGTAGCCCATTTCTTCTAAGGCTTGTAAGAGTTCGGGATTGAGGTCAAAATCTGCAAATTTCATCGGCTGTTTAGGGATTTTCCATGATTGTTAATTGTTGTGAGTTTAGAACTGTGATAGAGGTGAAAAATGAGTCACTGAGCCGAGGCCTATCACCACAAGGATATGGCGAGCGAAGCGCTGAAGCGGGCGCAACCAATTCGGCTAATCCGGTCATTCCGGCTAATTCGGTTAAAAGATGAGAAAGGTCTACCATAGTCCTTCCCAGTCTAGCACCCCCATATAATAACTGACAATCACACCCGTTTGCTGGCAAGGTTTGAGAGCCGAGGGATTTTAGCGGGATTTGCCAAAAACCTGGACATAATAAGCTTGGCCTGATGGGCTGAGGGCATAGCCTATGCCTATTTCAAGAAAATTGACATTGAGAATATTGGCTCGGTGACCAGGGGAATTCATCCAGCCCGTCATCACAGCTGTTGCAGATCTGTAACCCAAAGCAATATTTTCTCCGTAAGTTTGCCAAATGTAACCTGTGGCTGTGATCCGCGTTCCCGCTGTGCTGCCGGAGAGACCCGTGTGGCTAAAATAGTTATTGTCGGCCATGTCCTGAGCATGGGCTTGGGCTGCTTGATTCAAGAGGGGATGGAGGCTCAAACTGCCCAGCCCAGCATTGCTGCGTTCAGCGTTCGTCAAAACTAAAATGTCTTGAACCATGGTCGCCGTTGTTGTCGGGCTTGCTGAGGGACTTGTCTCGGTGCTGGGAGTTGGCGTGGGAGTTGGCGTGGGCGTTGGCGTGGGAGTTGGCGTGGGGGTTGCAGTGGGGGTTGCAGTGG
>CAZRFI010000035.1:0-10368 GCA_964598905.1 uncultured Candidatus Sericytochromatia bacterium
CGTTAAATCAGGTCATGTGCCTCTTTCTTTTTGGGATATTTCATGATAGAAGATACTACGACCCGAGTTTCACAAGAGAGAAAGGAAGCGACCCATGGGATTAGATGGCATCTACAATGTGCCTGATTTCCGCCCACAACACAAAGTTGAGCGCGCCAAAGAGAATGGCGAAGAGCGCAAACAGCAACAGGAAGAGGGCAAGAAAAAGAAAAAGCAGGACGACAAAACAGAAGACCTGTTTGCCAGTCTCGCTGATCGTCTGGGCCAATACAGCGACGAAGAGCCCTTTCAGTTTTCAGGCTAAAGCCTTCCGCGCATATAGGCAGTTAGCAGTTAAATCAAACTGGTGTACTGCAACCACTCCAAAAGTGGCAAAAGCCCTGGAAAGACATTGAGAAAATTCACAGGTGCAAAACCGGCCCAGAACACGGCAAAGCTGCAGCAGCCCAAAACCGCACCCAGCGAAATCGGGCGAATGCGCGGCGCTTCCCAATGTTCGGCCAGCGGCTCCATATACATCACCATCACAATTTTGAGATAGTAGACGATCGAGAGAATGCTGGCGAGCACAGCCACACCCACCAAAAAGATCTGATGGGCCTTGAGCGCGGTTAAAAAGAGATAATATTTGGCAAAGAATCCCCCCAGGGGTGGAATCCCGATAAACGAGAAAAAGAGCAGGGCCAAGCCCAGCGCTGTGAGTGGGTACTTTTTACCCAGGCCCGCCAAATCTGAAATCTGGACCAACGACTCATTTTGAGAGCTGAGCCAGGTCAGAGCCGCAAAGATGCCGAGTGAGCTGAGCACATAGATCAAGAGATAATAGAGCAGGGCTGAAACCGCTTCATTGCCGGGTTGCAAGGCCAAAGCGGTGATCCCCATCAGCAAATAACCCGTGTGGGCAATGCTGGAATAGGCCAACATGCGTTTGATATTGCGCTGGGTATAAGCCAGAATATTGCCGCCCAACATCGTCAAAACAGCCAAAATAGCCACGACCTCAACCCAATAGGTCTTGAGTGAGATAAAACCCTCGCCCAAAACCCGAATCAGCAGGGCAAAGACGGCTGCTTTGACTGCGGTGGCCATAAAGCCTGTAACAGGCATCGAAGCCCCTTCGTAAGCATCCGGTGACCAGGTGTGAAAAGGCACCGCTGCCACCTTAAAGGCCAGACCGACCACCACCAGCAAAAGGCCCATCGCGGCCAAGGGCTCGTGGGCATGGGTCGAAAAATAGCTGTGAATTTGATACAGGCGGGTCGAAGCCACAGAGCCATAGAGCAGGGCAATCCCGTAAAGCAAAAGCGCAGAGGCCATGGAGCCCAAGAGGAAGTATTTAAAGGCCCCTTCGTTGGCTTTGAGATTGTCGCGGTCATAACCCACCAGGACGTAAACCGACATAGAGACAATTTCCAGAGCCACAAACAGGGTGATCAGATCGCGACTCGAGGCCAAAAGCAACATGCCACTCAGACAGAAAAAGAGCAGGGCCAAAAACTCTGCTTTGACCAGACCCTCGCGCTCCAGATAAAAAGAGGCACTGAGCAGGGTAATAAAAGTGGCCACGCTTAAAAGCAGCGAAAAGAAAAGTGAATAGGTATCTAAAATGAGATAACCGCCCAAAATTTCGCCATTGGGGGCCACCGCTTTGTAGGCAGCAATCGCAGAGAGTGCCACAAAAGCCACACCCACCAAAGACACGTGGGGCAGCAGATAACGCTGCTTAGGGGGCAAAAACACACCCAAAAGCAAGACAATCAGACCAAATAAAACCGGCAGCGAAACCGGCAGAAAAGGCAATAATTTATCCATGGATCTGGGCCTCACTTGCAGGCAGGGTGTCTGAGAGGAGGCTTGGCTGGCTCACCTGCTGGGGCTGGTGCAACATTTGCAAATACTGGCGCACTGAAGCAGTGGTGCGATCAAACACAGGCTGGGTATACAAGCCCATCAACACCACCGCCAGCACCAAAGGGGCCAGCACAATTTGGCGGTAGCGGCAAAGTTTAAGCGGTTCCGCCACAGGGCTTTTGAGCGGCCCAAAGAGCAGGCGCTGGGTCAGCCAAAGCATATATGCCGCAGACAAAATCAGGGTCAATCCCGCCCCAAGTCCCAACAAAGGCACCTGGGTGGTGACACCCAATAAGATTAAAAATTCGCCCACAAAGCCATTCAGGCCGGGCACACCAATCGAAGCAAAGGTCATGAGCAAAAATAAGCTGGCAAAGAGTGGCGTTTCTTTGGCCAGTCCTCCCAATTCAGCAATTTCAGTGGTTCCGTAATGTTCTTCAATCAGGCTGACGAGCAAGAACAGCGCGCCCGTGGCCACGGCATGATTGATCATATGATAAAGGGTGCCCTGCAAACTGGCTTGGTTCCAGGTAAAGACCCCCAATACCAGCAGCGACATATGGCTCAGCGAAGAATAGGCGATCAGGCGCTTGAGATTGGTTTGGCCCAAGGCGGCAATCGCGCCATAGACAATCCCCGCAATCGCCAGCAGCGAAAGCAGTGGCGCCCAGCGTTCGAGCAATTGGGGAAAGAGCGGAATCGTAATCCGCAAAAGGCCATAAATGCCCATTTTGGCCATCAGGCCGGAGAGCAAAAAGGTCACGACGGTGGGCGCTTCGCTGTAGGTATCGGGCAGCCAAGTGTGCAGCGGAAACAGTGGCACTTTGATCAAAAAGGCCAGGGCAAAGCCAAAAAAGAGCAGGCTGGCGACAGGGCCCATGCCCATCCGCATTTGGTAGAGCTGCGGCAGGGCAAAGCTCCACTCGCCGGTTTTGCTGTAAAACTGCACGCCCAAAAACAGAATACTCAGCAAAAACACCAGCGAGCCCGCCATGGTGTAAATCACAAACTTCAGCACAGCCTGCTTGCGTTTGGGGCCGCCCCAGAGACCAATCAGGAAAAAGGCCGGAATCAGCATCAATTCCCAGAAGAGGTAAAAGAGAAAGAGATTTAGGGCCAGGGTCGTGCCCAAGAGTCCGGCTTCAAAACAGAGCAAGAGGGCAAAGAACGCAGGTGGATAGGCATTTTTAGAGAATTGGGCCATACACAGCGCAATCACAATGAAAATCGGAATCAGCAAAACCAAAAACAGGCTGATGCCGTCAATCGCGAGGTGGTATTCGATCCCCATTTTGGGAATCCAGGCCAGCTTTTCTTCCATCTGAAACCCAGCCAGGGGCTGGAAGCGAAAACCCACCACAGCCACCAAGAGCAGATTGATCAGGGCAATGCCAATTGCGGCGGGCTTCACCACCGAGGCAAATTTGCGCGAGAGGGCCAGCAAAACCAAACCACCCACCAGTGGCAGAAAAATCAGAAGAGAAAGCAGGTGGTTCATAATTGGAAGACCCCCGGTAAATGCAAGACAAAATAGACATAGGCCAGAATAAACAGGCCAAAAATCAAGTAATGGGCATAGGCCCGGAGTTGGCCAAACTGCAGGGTGCGCAAACAGAGTGAAAAGGCGTAGTAGCCCCACACACCCGCACGAATCACACCATCGATCATCACAGGTTCCGCCACCTGGCGGCAAAAGCGGCCAGCAGCCATGATTGGGCCAACCACCGCAGTTTGATAGAGGCTGTCAAAGCCAAATTTTTCATTCAAAAGTGCCGTCAGGGCATTCTCAGGAAGCGCAGGCACCTCGCCGGTGATTTTGCCAAAGCGTTTGAGTGCCAATAAAATGCCCGCACCCGCCACCAGCACAGAAGCAGCCATCAGGATCAAAGACATGCCCTGGGCCGCAGGATCGCTGGCATGGTGTTCGCCATAAAGGGGCGCGAGCCAGTGCACAAACCAATTGGGCAAACCCAAAGTGGCAGGCATCCCTAAAAACCCAACCGTCACAGCGCCCAGACCCAAAAGACCGAGCGGGAGCTTCATTAACAAGGGCTCAGGATGGGCGTCGCGCTCACCGCGATACGTGCCGCCAAAGGCCAAGAAATAGAGGCGGAACATATAAAAGGCGGTCAGCCCTGCCGTTAAAAGACCCATGCCCCAGAAGACAAAATGGCCTTTTTCCCAGAGTGACCAGAGAATTTCGTCTTTGCTGAAAAAGCCTGCAAAGGGGGGAATGCCTGCTATTGCAAGGCAAGAGACCAACATCGCCAAATGCGTAATCGGCAATTTGCTGCGCAAACCGCCCATCTTGCGCAAATCCTGTTCGTGGTGCAGGGCATGGATGATGGCCCCAGCGCCCAAAAACAGCGCAGCTTTAAAAAAGGCGTGGGTAAAGACGTGGAAAATGCCAGCGGCATAAGCCCCTGCGCCCACACCCATGAACATATAACCCAATTGGCTGACCGTAGAATAGGCCAGGACCTTTTTAATATCGTTTTGCACCAAGGCAATCGAAGCGGCCATCAGGGCGGTCAGGCCCCCAATCAAGATAATCAACCAAGCCACAGACGGGGTGGCGGTATAGACAAAGTGCAAACGGGCGACCAAATAGACGCCAGCAGTGACCATCGTAGCGGCGTGAATCAAGGCACTGACAGGGGTCGGACCCGCCATGGCATCGGGCAACCACACATGCAACGGGATCTGAGCAGATTTGCCCAAAGCACCGACCAAGAGCAAAAAGGCAATCAGCGGCAGGCGTTCGGCGCTGGTCTGGCCGATATGGGCCTGAATGCCAGCAAAGTCAAAGGCGCCGGTTTCTTGAAAGAGCAAAAAGATACCCAAAATAAAACCCAAATCGCCAACCCGGTTAAGCAAAAAGGCCTTGGTGCCAGCCCCTGCTTTGGCTGCATCTTCAAACCAGAAACCAATCAAGAGATAAGAACAGACACCCACCCCTTCCCAACCCATAAACAAGCCAATCAGATTATCTGAAAGAATCAGTAAGAGCATCGAGCCCAAGAAGAGATTGAGGTAGGCAAAATAGCGGCTAAAACTGCGATCGCCTTGCATATAACTGGCCGAAAAGAGATGAATCAGCGTGCCAATGAAGGTAATCATCAGCAGCATAATGCCCGAGAGATGATCCATCACCAGGCCGAGTTCAATTTTAAAGCTGCCAATATCCATCCAGGTTAAGAGCGGACTGTGCCAGACACGGGAGGGGTCTCCCATCATCGGTAAAAACAGCAAGAAGGCCAAAACCGTAGCCAGCAAAGGGCCTGCACAGCCAATCGCTGTGACCACCCGTTCAGAAATACCGGTTTTGTTTTGCGCATTGTACAAGGTGCCTAAGCCCAAAACCAAGGCTCCGGCCAAAGGCAATAAAACCACCAGATTCAAGAGGGAATTGAGCTGCAAAGAGGCAGCCGGGAGGGCGGTATGGGCGGTGGCGTGTAATAACATCTGACTCAGCCTTTCAGGGTGTCGAAATCATCGACATTGAGCGTCTGACGGTTTTTGAAGAGCAAAATAATCAGCGCCAAACTGATCGCCGCTTCTGCCGCGGCAACGGCAATCACAAAGAAGACAAAGATATGGCCATCCAGCTGGTTAAAAAAGCGCGAAAAGGCCACAAAGCTCAAATTGATACCGTTGAGCATCAGCTCCAGCGAGAGAAACAGGATAAAAATATTTTTTCGGCTAATAAACCCAGCCAACCCCAAGAAGAAGAGAATCGCACTGACCGTTAAATAATGTGCCGGTCCGAGCATCAGGCCCTCCGCTTGGCCAGGGCGACAACGCCGACCAAGGCCACCAATAATAGTATCGAGATCACTTCAAACGGGAAAAAATGGTTGCGGTAAAGCGCCAAACCAACCGCTTCAATCGAGCCATAACCCGCTTGGGTCTGGGGGAAAACGGCATTGCCAAACTGCAGCGTAATCCCACGCTGAACCAGAAAAAAGATCGGGCTGAGAAAAAGCAGAGCCAGCAAAACCCGGGTTTCGATCTGCTTTTCGGGCGGCAAATGAATTTCTTTGACATTGAGCAACATGATCACAAAGACCATCAGGGCCATAATGGCACCTGCATAGACCAAGATCTGGATCACGAACAAAAAGTCTGCCGAGAGCAGGGCATAGAGACCGGCCAAAGCAATCAAAGTCATGACCAATGACAAGGTCGCGGAAAGGGGGTGACTGCGGGTAATAGTCAAAAGCCCACCTATGACGGCGATGACAGAAAGAATAATAAAGTAGGCTGTTGTTTCCATGTTCTTTGCTTCGATGCGTGTCTTTCAGATTGAAACAGGCTAACACATTATAACGGATCCCCTTGCTGAGCCCAATACGTTGCAAGCCCGAAGCAAAAAGAAGCTTTGTCAGAAGCCCCTTTCGGGCTATGTGACTCAAATAAATGGTGGTATACTCGTTTAACTGGCAGTGATATACGATACGCAGCGCTTACGGAGGATTAAATACATGGCTTCTATCATGATTGTCGATGACTCAAGCGTCACCCGGAAGGTGATCAAAAAGCATATCGGCAGCGGCCCTTACGCCAACCTCAACCTGATTGAGGCCTCAGACGGAGAACAAGCCCTGGAGACATTTAAAGGTGGCGCTCAGCCAGATGTGGTTTTGAGCGATTGGAATATGCCTAAAATGAATGGCCTTGAGTTTGTCAAAAAGCTCCGAGAATATGAGACTTCAATAGGCACCGAGCCCGAGAAAAAAGTCAAGATCATTATGATCACCACCGAAGGCACCATTGACAAAGTCACTGAGGCCATGGAGTCGGGGGTCAATGAATATATTGTCAAACCTTTTACTGCTGATACCCTGAATAAAACCCTCAAAAAGGTCCTGCCTTTGCGCGTCTGAGGCAGAAAGGCATGTCTGTGGCCTTACAAGAACGCTTTATTCAAGCTGTCTGCACATCGGTGAGCAGCCTCTTTAGCACCATGGTTCCCATGGATGTGGATACTTCCCATGCCTCAATTCAGGCCAGCCCCAGCGCTCAAGGGTATCCCCAAGAGTTGGTGGGTACGATTGATATCCGGGGCGGTATCAGTGGGAGTATTTCGATCCTGCTCTCTTACCCTTTGGCGATCTCAATGGCCTCTTTGATGCTCGAAGAAGCCATCGATGAGGTCAACGAAGACGTTTACGAAGCCGTTGCTGAGATTACCAATATTATTGCTGGAGGCATCAAAACCTCCCTCTCTCAAAACGGCCAGGCCTTTTTACTCGGGTTGCCGCAGGTCTTTGATTTGGGCCCCGAATCCAATCAGGTTTTCCCCAAGCCAGGCAAAGATCAAACGCCGCTCTCGATCCCGATTCAAACCGGACAGGGGCCTTTTTGTGTCGCCTCTTTGCTCCGTGAAGAGCGTTCCCTTTGAATCTTTCCCCCGTGCTCACTGAGGTTCAGGCAGATACCCTGCAAGTGGTCTCTTTTCGCTTAGAAAACGAAATTTATTCCTTGGACATTCTCTGTGTACAAGAAATTATCAAAGCCTTGCCGGTCACCCAGGTCCCACTGACGGTGAGTTGGATCGAAGGGGTGATCAATTTGAGGGGGCAAATTTTGCCCCTGATCAATTTGGCCTCAAGGCTGGGTCTCAAACCGTCACCCTATCAGCGCGACACCCGTTTTGTGATTGTCAGGGGACGCGAACAAAATGTCGGTCTGGTGGTGGATGAAGTGCAAGAGGTCTTGCGTTTGCCCGTCTCTTTATTGGAGCCCGCTCCCACCACCGCTGTGGATAAAGACTATATCCAAGCGGTCTGCAAATATGAAAATCGGCTGGTGATTGTCTTGGATTTGCCCAAAGTCCTCTATGATAATAAGCCCCGCTCGGAAACACTACAGGAGGTTATATGAAAATTTTTGCCAAATTGCTGGTTGGCTTTGGGATCACCTGTGTGTCCCTTTTATTGGTTCTGCTGATCAGTTTGGTCGGTCTAGAACAATTGAACACAAAACTCGAACAGGTGTACAACACCATTGATCAAAAAACCAAAACCGAACAAGTGGTTCAAACCTTTGAAGAAAGTCAAAAAATTCAGCAACAGGCGACTTTTCAGCTGATCGTTGTCTTCTTTGGCGGTTTGGCCTTCTCCTTGGTGATTGCCGTCTGGCAGGTGCGCCAGATTACCCGTTCACTCAAAGAAGTGAATCAGGTTGCGGCTTCGATTGCCGGTGGAAATCTCAATCGGGTGGCGGTCGTCAAAACCAAAGATGAATTTGCCGAATTGGCACATACGTTTAATGAGATGACCCACAATCTCAACGAAAAATTTGCCCGCATCCTGGAAACCTCCAATAAAACCGCGCAGTCATCCAGTGAGATCCAGTCGCTGTCACGCGAAACGGCAGCCGGTGCAGCCAAACAGGCCTCTGCCATTACCGAAATTTCAGGTTTTATGGAAGAAGTCAGCCGCTCAGTCAAAGGCATTGATAACCAAGCCGAAGCCTTGGCCTCCCGTGCCGGTGAAACCATGCGCCAAATCGAGCAGGTGGCCCACAACCTCTCCCAGTCCACCCAGAGCATTACCCGCCTGTCCGAAGCCAGCGATCAGGTTTCCGATGTCGTCAGCCAAAACTTTCGGGCCTTTGCTGAGATCAAAGAGAGTGCGGAGTATATCAGCCGGGGCACCGGAGATACCTCTGCCGCCATCAATGAACTCTCCGCCAGTTTTAACGAAGTTTCGACCAGCTTGCAAGAGGGCGCTAAATTGGCTCTGGACATGCAAGAAGCCGCCTTTGAAGGCAGTGCCGCTGTACAAGAGACCATCTCTGGCATCAACCACCTCAAAGAAGTCGTGCTCGAAGCCTCCAAAGTCATTGAGCACCTGGGCTCCAGCACCCAGAAAATCGGCGAGATCATCAACGTGATCGACGATATTTCCGACCAGACCAACCTGCTGGCCTTAAATGCCGCGATTGAAGCGGCCCGCGCCGGTGAACACGGCAAAGGGTTCGCGGTGGTGGCCGACGAGGTGCGCAAATTGGCCGAGCGTTCGAGCCGGGCGACCAAAGAAATCTCGGATCTGATCCGGGGCATTCAGGTCGAAGCCGATGGCGCCGTCAAAACCGTTCAGGGTGGAGTACACCAAGCCGAGCAGGGCGCGCGTCTGGCAGCTGAAACCGGGGGCAAAATCAACCAAGTTATCAAAGGGGTTGAAAACACCGTTTCGCTGATCGAACAGATCAAAATCGGGGCCGAAGAACAGGCCCGTGCGGCGGAACACATTGCCCACCGGGCGGGTGAGATGAACCACCAGGTCAGCAAGGTCACTGAGGCTGTTAAAGCCCAGGCCTTTAATACCGAAAACACAGTGCAGACGATTGAACAGGTGCGCCAAATGATCAAACAGATCGTGCAAGCCACCCAGAATCAAGAGGACAGCAATCAGCAGATTGTTGAAGCGGCCACCAAGATCAACGAAGCCTCCCACGCCATTCGCAACGACACAGCGCGGCAGGTCACCTCGATTGAACGCATCACCTCAGCGATTACTGAAGTCGAAAAAATCGCCGACGGCAATGAACATATTGCCCATCGCACGATGGACTCAGCCCAAGCTGTGGCTGAATATGGCGAAGAGTTGCGCGAAATGGTGCAAGAGTTTCATCTCGCCCCCGTCAATAATCTGCCCCGCAAAAAGTACATCAACCAGCTCAAAGGTGGTGGCGGCAACGTCAAAACTGCCCGACTGGGAATGCTCGAAAGCGGCAGTTAAACAACGTTTAGACGAAGGGGGGGCCGTTTTTAAGACGGCCCCTCTTTTTATTGCCGAGATCCTGGCACAAGCCCATTTTGTTTTCAGGCTATAATTGGGACATGTCTCCTGCAAGAATCCCTTACTCGCATTTTAAAGGCTGTCTACCCCTGCTGCTCTGTTTGGCATGCACCCTCTTCTACGGCTGTGAGCCGCCCCAGGAAGAAGCCCTCGTTTCAGCCAACGCATCGGCCTCAGTTGCAGCTCCCTTTCAGGTCCAAAGCGGGGTTCGCGGGGGTATGCGGGTGGTCGGTAACACCTCTTTGCCCAATACCTTTAATCCCTATATGGCCTCTGAAAGCTCTTCTTTGGCAGTCATTTACCGCATGTTTTCTGGGCTCACCCGCCTCAATGCCGCCACCCGACAGATTGAGCCCGATCTGGCTGAGTCGTGGGAGATGAGCGCCGATCAGCGGGTTTACACCTTGCAATTGCGGAAAGACCTGAAATGGTCCGATGGCATGCCTATCACCGCAGCCGATGTGGTTTTCACCTATAATCAGATCATCAACAACCCCGGCATTCCCAATAATTATCGGGATTTTTGGAGCTATCAAGGGTCTTTTCCCAAGGTCGAGCAAATCAATCCGCGGAAAGTCAAATTCACCCTCAATCAGCCCTTTGCACCTGCACTCTACAATCTGGCAGCGCCCGTTTTGCCCCGACATATTTTTAAGACCAAAGCCAGGCCAGATGCCCAGAATCAAGTTGCCTTTAACCAGATGTGGGG
>CAZRFI010000035.1:10468-15564 GCA_964598905.1 uncultured Candidatus Sericytochromatia bacterium
GCCAACCCCAGCAGTTTGTTTATTATGTTTAATCAAAGCAGGGCCCGCAATCATCAAAACAAGCCCCTGATTGATCCGATTAAATCGGCTTGGTTTCGCAACCTGCAATTTCGCAGGGCCCTGGCCCATACCATTAACAAAGAGGGTCTGATCCAGAGTATTTACAAAGGCCGGGCAGTGAGCCAAACCACCCATCTCAATCCCCACAACCCCTTTTTCAATCCCCATATTCCCGACTATGGCTATTCACCCCCAAAAGCCCAAGCCTTGCTCAAAGAGGCCGGATTCAAGCTGTCAAAAGAGGGACAACTCTTTGACCCGCAAGGACACCGTGTCGAGTTTGAGTTGACCACCAATGCCTCCAGTACCGAGCGGGATGCCACTTGCGCAATCCTGCGACAAGAATGGGAAAAGTTGGGAATCAAGGTCAATTACCGCCCTCAGGCCTTTAACAGTCTGATCAGCCAAGTCCATGAGACCTTGGACTGGGAAGTGGTTTTGATGGGTTTTGCAGGCAGCTCTTTTGAACCCCATTTCAGCAGTTCACGCTGGAAGCGCGATGGGCGCATGCATCTGTTTAATTTGGGTCATCCCAACCGATGGAGCGCGCGCCAACCGACCCAATACACAGAGTGGGAAATCGAGATGGAAAAACTCTATACCCAGGCAGCCATTACCCCCGACTTTGACAAACGCAAGGCCCTCTATTGGCAGGCCCAGGAACTCGAGCGCAGACACCTGCCTTTTCTCTATCTGGTCAGTGAGCTTTCACTTTTGGCAGTCCGCGACAATCTCGGCAATGTCTACCCCTCGATCTTTGGCGGCAGTGGTCTCAATCAGGTCAATTGGAACTCCCAATACCATTTTATTAAGCCTTAAATGGCTCCTCTCTGGGCAGGCTTTGATTGACTGGACCTGTGGTTCATGCTATATATGAACAGTGATTTTTTGTGCAATCTGCGATCAGGATTGCTTCTTTGACCCGAAAGGAAACCGTTGTGCAAACCGCTTTAACTTGGATCCAATTAATACTCTCTCTGGCCCTGATCGCCGCCATCTTAGTCCATCCCGCCAAGGGAATGGGACTTGGCAGCATGGGCGGCACCGCTCAGATCTTTGGTAGCCAGAAGGGGGCCGAGTCCGGCCTGAACAAAATCACAGGTGGCCTGGCTGTGTTATGGGCGCTTGTCGCCATTTTGCTCTCCAGCCCCTTGATTAAGTAAACCCCCACAGAAAGGTGACAGACGCATGGTGCCAGCTGCCCGCTTTCCGAAATTAATGACTGCTGGGGTTCTTGCTGTATTGCTTCCCCTTCTCGCAGGTTGTCCCACGCTGCAAGAAGATGACGCTTCTGCGGCATTGAGTATCGACAGCTCAAAGATCAAAAGCCTTCCCCTGCCCGAGAAATATGAACCCACGATTGGCAAACGAGATGGGATTCGGATTATTTCCAGTACCTCTCTGCCCAAGACCTTTAATGCGGGTCTGGCCGCCGAGACATCCACCACCGATGTGATCGGTCAGATGTATCTGGGTTTGGTGACAACCAACGCCATCACCACCAAAGAAGAGCCCTCCTTGGCTGAATCTTGGGTACTCAGCCCCGATAAACGCACGTATACCCTCAAATTGCGGAAAGATCTAAAATGGTCAGATGGTCACCCCTTAACCGCCGATGACGTAGTTTTCACCTATAACGAAATCATCGATAACAAACACATTCCCAGCAATTACCGCGATGGTCACCTGATCAAAGATCAGTTTCCCAAAGTGGTCAAGATTGACGATCTGCACGTCTCTATCACCACGCCCGAACCCTCTGTGCCTTTTCTGCGCGGTTTGAGTGACCCGATTATGCCCAAACACATTTTTGAAGGCACCACCCGCCCCGACAAAGATGGCCGTGTCAAGTTCAACCAAATGTGGGGTCTCAACAGCAACGTCAAAGAAATCGTGGTCAATGGGCCGTTTAAAATTGCCGATTACCGCTCAGCCCAATGGCTGGTTCTCGAACCCAACCCCCATTATTACCTCAAAGACAAACAGGGCAATTCCCTGCCCTATTTGAAAAAGTTCATCACGATTGAGGTGCAGGATCTCAGCACCGAAATTATCAAGTACATGGCCAAAGAGACCGACGCGCTCTCGCTGCGCTCAGAGGATTACGATGTGCTTGAGCCGCTTCAGAAAAAAGGCAAATTTGAAATTGTCAATCTGGGCCCGGCCACAGGAACCCTGTTTGTGATGTTCAATCAAAGCACCGCCCTCAATGACAAAGGCAAGCCGGTGGTCAATCCCACGCGTTCGACCTGGTTTCGCAATAAAAAATTCCGCCAGGCCTTGGCCCATGCCATTGATAAAGAGGGCATGATCCAGAGTATTTACAGAGGGCGTGCTTTGCCGCAGTACTCCCATATCAGCCAGCAGAATCCCTTTTATAACCCCAATACTCCCCAGTACCCTTATAATCTCGAAACCGCAGCGCAGAAGTTGGCTGAGGCCGGGTTTAAGAAAAATGCCAATGACGAACTTATGGATGGCCAGGGCAACCGGGTCGAGTTCAATTTGGTTACCAACTCCGGTAATACGATGCGCGACGCGGCCTGCGCTGTTTTGCGTAAAGACTGGAGCAAATTGGGTATCAAAGTCAATTACAATCCTGTCAACTTCAATATCATGGTCCAACAGATCGACCAAACCCTGGAATGGGAAGCCATGATGATTGGTTTGACGGGCAGTGCGATCGAGCCCCACTTTGGCATCAACAGTTGGAAACTCGATGGCCGCATGCACATGTTTAATATGGGCCACTCCAGCTATTGGAAAGGCAAAAAAGGCACCAGTTTTTCCCCGTGGGAAGAAGAAGTACTGGAATTGTATGAAAAAGCCGCAGTTGAATTTGACTTTAATAAACGCAAAGCCCTCTACGGCAAGTCTCAGGAAATCGTGGCAGACAATCTGCCTTTCCTCTACACAGTCAATCAACTCTCACTGGTTTCCTATCGTCAAAACCTCGGCAATATTTTCCCGTCGATTCACGGGGGCTCGGCCCTCAGCGTGATCAACTGGAACACCGACGTGCAGTATATCCAGGAGTAAAAGCAAAACATGTTCAGATACATTATTAAACGCCTGATTCAAATGATTCCACTCTTGTTGATCATTTCGCTCCTGGGCTTTGGCATCATTCGTCTGGCCGAGGTCTTTGCAGGAGCGGATCCTCTGGCGCAAATGAAACAGAGCCCGACCGTCACGGCTGAAACCATTCGCAGAGAAAAAGCCCGTTTGGGCTACGAAACAGCCCATTCCGAGGAGATTAAACTCGCGGAAGCGAAGTATACTCCCACCAAGATCAGTTCTACCGCCGAAGTGGCCGATGATTCCATTACCGCAAAACTCAAAGGCGGAGCGCCGTTGACTCGCTTGGGCGAAGATCAAAAAGCCAAGGCTTTGGCAGAGGGTGAATACCGCTTTGAAAACAATGTCTATCTCTTTCACCCCAGTGCTGTCGGCAAAACACTCGAACTTGAATACAGCACCCCCAATGGCTTTTTCATTCGCTATTACAAATGGATGAGCCAATTTATCAAAGGGGATATGGGTGAATCTTATTACTTCAAATCCCCCGTATCCAGTCTGATTCTCAGCCGTTTGGGCAGCACCCTGATCCTCGGTGTCGCCACGCTGATCGTCACTTGGCTGGTGGCCGTGCCCCTGGGGATTTATCTGGCGGTGCGCCAATACTCCCTGGTTGACCAGATTACTTCTTCGATCTCCTATTTCTTTATGGGTTTTCCAGACTTCTTTCTGGCGATTATCTTCTTGCTCTTTGCAGCCACAACCGGTTGGTTTCCGATTGGGGAAATGCAGTCGATCAAAGCGGCACAATCGAGCTTGCCGATTCAATTTTTGGACCTGTTACACCACTTGGTCTTACCGACTCTGACGCTCTCGTTGATCAGCATAGCCACTCTGCAGCGCCGCATGCGGGCCAATATGCTCGACATTTTGGGAGAAGAATATATCAAAACCGCAAGAGCCAAAGGACTGCCCGAGAAAAAAGTGATTTACAAACATGCTGTGCGCAACGCCATCAACCCAATCATTACCCTTTTGGGATTTGAAGTTGCAGGTCTGATCAGCGGTGCCGCGTTTGTCGAAATCATTTTCTCTTGGCCTGGTTTGGGCAATATGATGTTGCAAGCACTCTTGGGCACTGACTTGAACTTGGTAATGGCGGGCCTGATTATCAGTACCGTTATGCTGTTGCTGGGCAACTTGCTGGCAGACTTGCTGCTGGCCTTTGCTGACCCACGGATTAAATTGGAGGCCTAATACATGAGTACCCATTCTCTGGATACACAGATTGTAGACGCGCAGGAGGCGGTACGCGCCACTGCTGGTCTCCCAGCAATGACTTCGACCCGTCAGAAAATCTTAAGGCGCTTTTTGCGTCACCGCTTGGCGATTCTGGGATTAATTATCCTGACTGTCTTGTATATGTCGGCCTTTTTGGCAGATATTCTCAGCCCCTATGGAATGAACTCTTCAGTCATCAATCATTCCCATTTTCCTCCTTCACAGCTTCATTTCAGCCATGAAGGTCAATTTAAAGGGCCCTTTGTCTACCATGTGCGCAAAAAGCTGATCATGGGTGAAAATGGCATTCCCTCCAGCCGCTTGGTGGTGGATAAAAAAGTTCTTTACCCTGTACAATTTTTCAGCAAAGGCGAAGACTATAAGTTTCTGGGTCTGGTGCCCATGAATTTACACCTCTTCGGGATTGGTGCTGCAGTCAATGCAAGCGGCCAACCCGCCACACTTTTGCCCGAAGAAAAACCCAATCGCCTGTATATTTGGGGTGCGGATATCCAGGGCCGCGATATTTTTACGCGCCTGCTCTTTGGTGGGCGAATTTCTCTCACAGTAGGCATCCTGGCGATTTTCATCTCTTACCCGATCGGTCTCTTAATGGGCGGCATTGCCGGCTATTTTGGGGGCATGGTCGACAACGTGATCATGCGTGTGGTTGAGGCGATTATCTCTTTCCCCAGTTTGTATCTCTTGCTGACCCTCTCTGCCACCCTGCCCAAAGG
>CAZRFI010000035.1:15664-19820 GCA_964598905.1 uncultured Candidatus Sericytochromatia bacterium
AGCTTGGGGATTCAGGATCCTGAATCCAGTTGGGGCCTGATGCTGAGTGAGGCAAAAAACATTGTCGCAGTGCAACAGAGCCCCTGGCTCTTGATTCCTGGCTTTGCGATTGTCTTGACCGTCTTTGGGTTTAACTTCTTCGGCGACGGCCTGCGCGACGCCTTTGATGCCAAGAAACAGGTCTAGTATGAAAACGCGGATTATTGCCATCAGCAGCCAAAAAGGGGGCGTGGGAAAAACCACCACCGTCGTCAATTTGGCAGCATGGCTGGCCCTGCTGGACAACCGGGTCTTGGTGGTCGATTTTGATCCCCAAGGCAGTACCAGCCGCTGCATGGGATTGAGCCCCAACAAGCTCACCCATGGCGGGCTCTTGGAAATGTTTCGCTGCGGGGCCCTCGAATTGCTCAAACAGGAGCAGATCGAGCCCTATATCTACAAGACCATGATCAAAAACCTGCACCTCCTGCCGTCCAATATCACCTCCACCGAAGATGAAATTTGGCTGTCGCAACAGGCGGTCGAAGATCCAGAATTACTCAAAAATGCGGTGGATCTGGCAATTGGTCAATTTGACTTTATTTTGATCGATGCCCCTCCTTCACTTTCAGCCTTACCACGTATGGCTTTGGCTGCAGCTGATTCCATTCTGGTGCCCCTGCAATGTGAAGAAATGGCCCTGGGAACCATGCCCCGCCTGCTGGGACTGATTCGCGATTTGCAGAAATCCAGCAACCGCTGGCTGCAAATCGAAGGCATTCTCATGACCATGTTTGATCCTTCGATTGGCTATTCCCGCCGCTTACTCGAACAGGCCAAGTCCCACTTTCAGGGTTTGCTCTTTGATGCCGTCATTCCCCGCGACCCCCGTCTGAGTGAAGCCATTGCCGCTCACCGGCCCGTGGTGCTTTACGATATGAACTCACCTGGTTCTTTGGCCTACCGCTCCTTGGCTCAGCATTTGCAACAGAAATACCGGGTCGAAGCCACTACAGCCACCGCTCAAACTGCTTAGAGTCATGCAATGGGAAGCCCTCTTGGCAGACCCAACTTGGCAAGAAGTACAGTCTCTCTGGCTAGCCCTGGCGGATTGGCCAACTAAGTCTGAGCCCACACAGACAGAGCCCTTGCCTTGGGAACAGCTGCGTCTCTTATTGGAGTACGCCTTATTGGCTCTGCAACCGCTGGTATTAAAACAGGTACTCAGCGCTCAGACCTTAGAAAATGTGCGTATTTTACTGCATTTGCGAATGGATCGCCGTTTAGTCAGCACACAGACCCGTCCCACAACAGGCCACTATCAGCTGCAACCCGATCCCTACTTACGCCCCCAATACCATCGCTACCATGCCCTACAGGCCTTGGAACAAAAGATCAAGGACTTAAAACAAGCCCCTTTTTTCATACAGCGCTTCTCAATGGCAGAAACCCAAAATATCCTGGAAGATTTCAATCTGGATTTGCTCGAAATCTATGCCCGTCTGCTCGGCCCAGAGGCCCGTGAAAAACATTGGCCGATGGTCTTGGAAACAATCATCGCCTTGGAACTCCCTTTGGCAGAAAATGGTATCGCCCCTGCTCAAATCGAACTCAAAATAGCCCAATTTGCACCTTTGGCTTTGGCCGAAGACATATTAATGCGCTCCCGCTTTTCAGGTGCCCTGCGCGCAGCACTCTCGATCTTGAAAGAAGCCCAGGATCTGTCTCAGGCACTTCCCGCTTTGCGGCGTTTGGTCTTGGTTCCGGGTCAACACAGTCTCAAAACGGCCGCATTGGGGCTCTTAAAAAAATTCTCCGAAGAAGAGGTCTGGGAAATACTCAGTTCTTTGCTTGAAGAGACGACGCCCGATTCTCATCAAGCCGAAGGGGCCTTTGGCCAAGTCCGTTGGGCCGCCTTAGACGTCCTGAGCCAATTTCAAAACCATGAGTATCAAACCCTGGCTCAACCGCTTTTACGCGCAGGAATCCATGCCGCCTATTGGAGCAATTTGAGCCGCTTAAAAGCAATCCAAATCCTGGCAAGATGGGGCCATCCTGGCTATCTAGAAGAAGTGATTGGAGCCCTCAAAAGCGCTCTGTCCCAGGATCACAGAGAAGAAATGGAAGCCGCTTTGGAAGCCTTAAAAACCCTGCAAGACCCCCGCTCGATTCCCATTTTGGTGGAATTATTGCGGCATCTCAGCCGCTCTGACACCGTATTGGAAAATTTGCGTCAGGCCTTTCACTCCGACCGCACCCCAATCCAAGAAGGTCTCTTAAAGACCCTCAAAGTCTTGGGGCACCCCCTGTCTTATGACCCGATGAGCCAGCAATGGCTGCCAGAAAACGCCTCATAGCAACACCAAAACCTAATTGCTGGTGACAAAGCCAGCGAGTTCATCAGCCCAATCGACAGCTTCCAGATAAGCATCGACCACGTTAACAGGGTTCAATCCCTGCAGCCGGACATTGGGCCAATCGGCTTTTTCGTAGGCCAAAACACAGGACAATAAACGGCCGTAGGGGCCTGTGTGCTTCAAAAGAGCGTCTTTGACCTCTTGGGCCAAGGGCACCTGGGCCAAAATATCTTCCAGGCTCATGTCCATCAAGGCATCCAAGACCGAAAAGAGGCCAATCGTAAAGGGAATTTCGGGGCGTGGCTCATGTAAATCTTCAGCCAAAAGTTCACACATCTTGCCACGGATCATGGCGGTTTTAATCAATTCTGAGGGTTTTTTATCCGCTTCAGACAACAAGAGCAACGAAACCCAAGACTGAATTTGCTTGAGCCCCAGAAGTGTCAGGGCCTGTTTGATTGATTTGATTTCCGAACGCACGCCATAATAGGCCGAATTGATCAAACGAATCAGTTTATAACTGAGTGCCACGTCTTTTTGAATGATCTCTTCGACTTTATTAAATTCCACATCCGGTTTTTGCAGGGCGGCCAAAAGCTCCATAATCACAATTTTGGTGCCTTTGAGCTTTTTCTCTTTGATTACCTGGGGTTTGGAGAGAAAATAGCCCTGAAAATAGTCAAAACCCAAGTTCTGACACCATTCAAACTCTTCAAAGGTTTCGATTTTTTCAGCCAGCAAACTCACCCGGGCGCTCATATACCTATCGATTTGCTGGGGCAGCAAGAGACGGTTGGTGGTCATCAAATCCACCTTAACCATGCTGGCGAGACCTGCCAGCGCCTCTAAACGGGCTGGGTCAATGACATCATCGAGGGCCAGGGTAAATCCCTTGGCTTTGAGATCCCGCACTGCTTCAACCAATTCTTGGTCCAAGACAATATCTTCCAGAATTTCCAGAATCAATTTGTCCGGCTGCAAGGGAATGGGGTATTCCCCCATTAAAAAGGGGCGTGTCAAATTAATAAACGCCCATTTATCCCCAACCAATCGTTCAAGTCCAATTTCCAAAAAGGTATTGGAAATAACAACCGAAGTGGCGTGGTTCCCGTCCAAAAAATCAGCACGGTCCATGTCCGCACTGCGGTAGAGCAACTCATAGCCAAAGACTTCGAGATTGCGATTAAAAATAGGTTGGCGTCCAATATAAACTTCTGACATAAACTCACAAATCCTGCTTAATACATTATTGTATCAGGCTTTGCGGCATCTGCCACCCCAGGCAGTTAAGCAATTGGCAAAGTCGCCAACATCGCAGGACGCAAAGAAAAGTCCTCATACCAAGCCTGAAGCTGCGGCCAAGCCTCTTCCAGGGGCAGATTTTGTTCGGGCAAAGCCGCCAGCGGTTTGCGAAAATGCAGCCAACCAAAAGCACAGGCCACAGCAATATGCCCCAAATCAGGGGTCACAGAAAAATGCTCGCACGCTTGCTCCAATTGATCGAGTGCGGCTTTGACTTTTTGCCCTTGGCCAATCAGCCATTCTGGCCAGCGCAAGCCTTCAGGCCTTAAAAAGGTTTCATAGCGAATCAAGATTCCCGCATCCAAAATACCATCTGCCAAAGCCTGAAGACGCAAGACATCCCACCGTTCAGACCCTGCACTCGGAATCAGACGGGGACGGTCATTGATGCCATCCAAATATTCACAAATCACACGTGAATCGTAGAGCAAAGTCCCATCAGGGCATTCCAACAGGGGAATTTTGCCCAGTGGATTTTGGGCAGAGAGGGCTTTGTCCGGTGCTATCGGTGAGAGGGC
>CAZRFI010000035.1:19920-21790 GCA_964598905.1 uncultured Candidatus Sericytochromatia bacterium
CCTTATGTTGCAAGTCTTGGAGAAAAACCAACAGGCTTTCAATCAATTGGTGCGGCGCTGGAAACATCCCCTGGTGAATTATTTTTACCGCCAGTTGGGAGATGCTGAAAGGGCTGAAGAATTGGCACAGGAGGTCTTTGTCAAAGTCTGGAAAACAAAAAAATACCAAGCCCAAGCCCGTTTTTCGACCTGGCTCTACCGATTGGCCTATCATCTGCTGGTGGACCATTGGCGCAGCCAGGGGCGGCGACCGGCCCAATTCGAGCCCTTAGAAGACAAGGCCCTTGAATTGCCAAGCTCAGAAGCAGGGCCAGAGCAATTGGCCCTACAAGCAGAAACCCGCCAAACCATTCAAGCGGCGTTGGCAGCCCTGCCTGTTCAACAAAGACAGATTTTGGTTTTGAGCAAGTTTGAAGATCTCAAATACAGCCAAATTGCCGAAATCATCGGCTGCCCCGACAAACAGGTGAAAGTACAGGTTTTCAGGGCTGTGCAAAACCTGGGGAAAAAACTCAAGGAGTTGATCAGATGAGCGCAAGCGAAAACTGCCCTGCGCCAGAAGACATTTTAAAAGCCCTGGCAGAAAAAAACAATCAAGCCAGCGTAGAGCATGTCCACACCTGTCTGATTTGCCAGCAAAAGCCTGAACTGCAAGCAGCGCTCAGTGTTTGGCAATTATTGGATGCCCTGCCAGAAATCCAGGTTTCAGGTGATTTTGAGGCTCGGTTACACAGCCGTTTACAGCGCGAACAAAGCAAGCAATTGCGTTGGTTTCAGCTCGATATGTGGTTCGATTTTTTACATATTCCAGCCCTGGTAGCCCTGATGGCATTGGTCTTTTGGTTGCCCCTAAAAACCCCACCCACCCAGGCCCAGCATTGGCAGCGTCCCCCAAAAACAGAAAAGATTCAAACCTCTTTTCCGGTCAAAACGGAACAGGCGCTGGGTTTGCTCAAAAAAATTTATCAAGAGCGAGGTATTCAAGGATGAAATGGATCAAAAGTGTGGTTTATCTGGCATTAAGTGGCCTTGCGTTCCACCTGTTTCTCAGCATGAATGGACTGCATTGGAGCGATCTCTGGGATCTGCCTAGCGTGCTCATGATCGTGGCAGGATGGCTCTTTACCCTGGTCAATTACCCTCTTTCAGAAATCAGCCAAGCATTTTTGCAAAGTTTGGGCATCGCAGAAGAGACCCAAGCCCCCAGCTTGAGTGTGCTGATTATCAAGAGTATTGGCCAAAATGGTCTGCTCGCAGGTGGGGTTTGCAGTTTGGTGGGTGTGATTCAAGCCCTGGGAAACCTCGATGATATGGGAGCCTTGGGGGCCGCTATGGCTTTGAGCCTTTTGGGACTGTTCTATGCCCTCTGCTTTAATTTTGGCGTGAGTTTGCCCCTGCAAAATGCACTCCAACGCAAAATAGAAACGGAGTTTTAATCATGAAACAGGGTTTGCTCTACATATTCACACTGGTTATTTTGGGACTGAGCATGCGTTTGAGTGGGCAAAACGTCGGGGATTATTACACCACCGATCTGATTCTCGGCACGGTCTTGGTCAGCCTGGGCTATCTGGCACTTTTAAACAAAACTGAGTTCCAGATTTTGGGCCAATTCTTGCGGCGCAAGGAACTACAAAAGGAAGATCTGCAACGCGGTTTAAACATCCTGCAAAATGGCTGGAAATATCTGATACAGGTCATTCCCACCTTTGTGCTGCTAAACAGTATCAACGCATTGATCCACGCCGGGGATAAACAGGCCACGCAATATCTGGGTATCTGGCTGGCCACTGTGCTTTTGGCGGGTTTGTATCTGCTGCTTTTGCGCTGGGGATTCTTTTTGCCGCTCGAAAATGGCTTCAAACGCAGG
>CAZRFI010000036.1:0-3800 GCA_964598905.1 uncultured Candidatus Sericytochromatia bacterium
ATGGGTGGTATACCACTCACCATCAAAGAGTTCAGCGATTTCTGGGGGGGGCCAATTCACTTCGGTCAGCCGAAAGATCTCATTGAGAAAAGCCAGGGCTTTGTGGACAGTGCCCCAGGCCAAATTCCAGGAGGCCTTGCGGCAACACTCCATCAGCAAATCGAGATCAAGATCCAGCAGCATAAAGGGGTCGACATCCAGGGCCTGTGCCAGTGCCAAGAGGCGTTTGGTTCCTTTGGGCAGGCTCAAATCCTCTTCCGAGGCCCAGCGCAGAATGGTTTTGCGGTGGGGCAGATCCTGAAGTTCCAGGCTGCGGCCAAAAGCTGCGCGGTTGCCTTCAAATTCACGCTGAATAAATGCCTGAATCAGGTCTTTGCGCAGCTGAATCTGGTTTTCGAGCATTTCCCGCAGGGCATCGGGCTGGTCACTGGCCAGAGAGGTCATGAAGCTGTTTCCTTAGGTTGCAATCTGAATTTTTACACTGCCTCCACAGAGAGAGGCCTTCAGATAGCATAAAGGCAAAAGCACGCTGCTTCAAGCAAAAAAGGAGAACCCCAATGAAAATTCGTCTGAAAGGCTTGGTCTTTTTCGCTGCCCTGGCAGTTGCAGTGTTGATGGCTCCCCGTTTACACCGCCTGCCCACCCCATCCCTGTTAAGCAACCTGCCCCAGCCCAGTCTGATTCAATGGGCCCAATGGCCCAAGACTTTTTAAACGAGGTTCAAGATGTTTGTCCGCTGTCTGTTGTTCTGGCTGCTCGAAGCCTGGGAAATGGGCGTGTTTATTCTCTTAATTCCCCTGAGTTGGTTTTGGCAAGCTCCTTTGCCACCCAAACAAAAAGCTGCCCAGGCGCAAAAAAAAATTGTACTGGTACCAGGCTTTCTTGGACGTGGCCTGGAATTACGGCCCCTGCGCAGGGAGCTTCAAGCCGCTGGATTTGAGGTCTGGATTGTGCCGCTGGGCTTTCAGGCCAGTGATATTGCCACCAAAGGCCAGAAATTAGCCGCTTATCTTGAAGCCCATGGGCTCCAAGATTGTTATCTATTGGGTTATTCTCTCGGTGGCTGGGTGGCTTTAAACCTCCCCCTGCACAGCCGTTGGCGTGTTTCGAGCCTGATCACAGTGGGGGTGGCTTTTGCTGGCACCCCCATGGCCTGGCTGCTCAGCCCACTGCAAGCGGCTCGGCAATTGATTCCCGGTTCGTCTTTTCTAAAAAAACAACCCGCTGTACTGGCTGAGGGCTATCTCAGGCATCTCAACTTCTTTGCCCAAGCGGATGAGATCACCGCCTCCCGACAGACTTCCGCTTTGTCCATCACTGAGCGAGCGTTGCCAAACCGCCAAGAGTCATGTTTGCCAGTTTGGGGCCACCTCAATCTGGTGCGCCGGCGCCAATCCAGGCAGGCCCTGATCGCCTTTCTACTGGCGGATTTAAACGCCAACCGCCTCAGCCGGACTGGGAGCCAAAGCGTGGTAGAGCTTGAGCAAGATATTCTCAGCCAATTTCAAGCGGTAAGCCGCTGAAGCCCGAACGTCGGAAATGGGGCTGATTTCGCTGCGGGCAATTTCCCCAGCCGCTTGAAAAGTCTCCAATTTGAAGGGCTTGCCCTGCAAAAAGGCCTCGGTTTTGGGCAGGCGCAAGACGGTGGCTGCGACCCCGCCGTAGGCAATGGCAATCTGGGAAATCAAATCGTTTTCAAGCCGCAGCCGAAAACCGGCGGTAAAGGTCGAAATATCCAAATCTTTGCGGTTGGAGACCTTAAACAGACGCAGGCTGTCAGCGGGGTCGGGAATCGGAATCAGAATCCGCGAGATCAATTCTTCAGGCAGCATGTCGAGCTGTTTATAACCCGTATAAAAACGGTTGATATTCACGCGACGGCTGCCGTTGGGGCCCGTCAATTCAACTTCAGCATCGGCCACAAACAAAAAGGGCAGGGTATCCGCAATGGGCGAGGCATTGGCAACATTGCCCACCAAAGTGCCTTTGTTTTTGATCTGGGGCGAGGCAAAAATCTTGAGCAGGCGGGCAAATTCGGGAATGTGCCCGCGCATAAAATGCTCCAATTCGTTCAGGGTTACGCGGGCCCCCACACTGATCACTCCCCCCGACTCGCTCAGAGCATGGGCTTCGGGCACCAGATTTAAGCTGCAGATCACGGTCGGATTGCTGCGCTCTTTGTTGATTTGTACGCCCAAATCGGTGGCAGAGGCAAAGATCTGAGCATCTTGGGACTGTTTAAAGGCCACAGCTTCGGCATAACTCAGGGGTGCGTAAAATTTTTTGTTGCCAGCCTGAATGTGAATGGGTAGGCTGCGGTGGCGTCTGAGTTCAGCCATCATTTCGGGGCTGTTGTAGCGCTTTTGCAAAGGGGTAAACTGAGCCAAATCCACGGCTTTGCCTGCTTCGATGATCGGGGTGTAACCCGTGCAACGGCAGAGATTGCCGGTCAGGCCATTGCGAATTTGTTTTTCGTCGAGATGGGTCTGGCCTTTGGGGTTTTGGTAGGCATTGTGGTTGACCAAATCGGTCATGGCACAGACAAAACCAGGGGTGCAGAAACCACACTGAGCACCATAATTCTCCACCATGGCTTGCTGAACGGGACTCAAGGCCTGTTCGTTTTGCAGTCCTTCGACCGTGACCACGTGGGTGCCGTCCATTAAATGCACAAAGGTAATACAGGCATTGATCGTGCTGTAGCGCAGTTCGTCCTGCTCGGGCAAGACCTCTCCACGCAAGACGCTGCAAGCGCCACAGTCGCCTTCGGCACAGACAATTTTGGTGCCGGTTAAGCCGCGTTCGTAACGCAAAAAGTCGGCCAGGCTCATAAAGGCCTGTTCGCCACGCACTTCGTGACGTTTGCCGTTGAGATAGAACAGGATATAATCGCGCATGCCTTGCCTCGTCTGTCCAGAATTGGCTTCATTATACCATTGGAGCGGGGGGCGGGCTGTTTAGTCGTTTTCCTGGGCTTCGGGGCCCTGCCGGGGGGCTTCATCAGCGGCTGACGGCGGCTCATCTCCGAAGCTGGGCAGGCTCTGTAATTCTTCGAGCAGGGCGGGCAGATCCATGGTGTGGGCGTTGATTTCGATTTGAATCTCTGCCTCTTCGCCGTTTTCGATTTCGTCCATCAGCTCGTTCATGCTGATAAACTTGCCCGCTTGACGGGCTGCTTTTGACTCGGTTTCAGCTTCAGGGGCTTGAGTTATTTTGTCGGCAAAGAGGGAGTCGGGATCACGCAAGAGATCGGCTTTCATGGCCGGGCCGGGTTCTCCGTCCAAGAGCAGGTTTTCCATCATCATGCGGTTTTCCATGGCATGCAAAAAATAACCCGTCAGCATGGCCGAGGCCAACATGCTTTGCATATTTTCTTTGCTGGCAGAAATGGTGGTGTTAAAATCCGCGGAGGGCAAATAACCCAAAAGTGCCTGCACATTCATGCCGATCATCTGTTTGACTTCGGGGTTGATTTCTGCTGCCAATTTGGCCATATCTTGCACGGAACAGGACTGGATATAGCGGTGCAGGCGATTGCCTTCGCTGCCGGGAGCGGAGTCGTCAGAGGGAATTCTGAAAAATCTGAGCATAATACCCCTTTGTATGAACTCCTTTTCTAAACCGCTTAACCCTATTGCAAGCTGAGAGGCGACCCATCATATACAAGATAACACAGACAGCCAATCCTGTGCTATCGTCCTTCTCCACCCAGATTTCAATTGTTTCCAGGCTTTAACGCCTGATCTGCTTGTCGGTCGTCTATGGCCGAATCGGCTTTTCAATGCTATTATAAGACTATT
>CAZRFI010000036.1:3900-21700 GCA_964598905.1 uncultured Candidatus Sericytochromatia bacterium
TTATAAGACTATTAAACAAAGAAACTGAACAAGCATGGCTGAATCTCAATCCCGTTTTTCCAAAGCCGGTCAACCCAAGACAGATCCCTCTTCCCCTCCTGAGGACACTGTTTTTCGGGATGCCGAGGGCGAGCAGATCTCTCCAGAGGCCTATGGCCATTTGCGCCAAGGGATGGTGCTGTTTAAACAGCAGCAGCTTGAAAGTGCTGAAAGTGAAATTGTTCAGGCGATAGACTTACATCCCCCGCTTTCGCCGCTTTATAACGTCTTTGCCCTGCTCAAAATTGCCCGCCGAGCCATCGATACCCTTAAACAATCGGTTTATACCGCCCTCACCACCAATCCCGAGTTCATGGATGAATTTGTCCAAGAGGGCATTAAATTGCTGGCCCAAGAGCGTTTTGAAGAGGCCGAAGAGCAATTTAAAAAGGCCATTGCTCTCAATCCCAACAATACCGATGCCCAATTTCGGTTGGGTTTTACCCATGTCTCGCGCAAAAATTATGCGAAGGCGATTGAGGTCTTTGAGCAATTGATCATGGTTGATCCCGAAAATATCAACGCCTTTTTTATGTTGGGTATGGCTTATAGCGAAATGCGCGAGTATTATCCCTGCATCTCCAATCTGCAATACGCCCTGCGTTTGGAACCGGCTTTTGTCGAAGCCCGCCTGACGCTGGCTGATGCCTACCACAACCAGGGCAAATACCTGATCTCCCTGCGTGAACTCGAAGGGCTTCAAGAGCTGATCCCCAACGAAGACACCACTTATCTGCACCGGGGCATGATTCTGCTCGAATTGGATCGCAAAGAAGAAGCCATTCCCTATTTTGAAAAAGTGATTGAACTCAAGCCCGATGTGATGGAGGCTTATGAGTTATTGGTGGGCCTGCATATTGATATGGGCAACTTTGAACGGGCGATATATTTGGCCGAAACAGCCCTGCAAATGCAACCCGAAAACCAGGAACTTTTAAATGCCCTGGAATGGTCACATGATAAACAGAATAAACTTCAGGCAGATTCCTAACCGCGCAATCCTGCCGTTCCCATCATGCAGATAGAGGATCCCCAAGGGCGCCTAAAAGAGGCCTATCACCAGCTATTTCAGGGGTACCCACAGCAGGCCGAAGTCGTGTTTCGGGCCTTGGCCTTGCAATACCCCCAACACCCCGATGTCTGGAACGGACTTGGGCTCTTGGCCGAACAACAGGGCCAGGGGGAGTTGGCCTTAAAACACTATCAGACAGCCTTGGGTTTGAATGCCTCAGAGCCCGAATACCACAATAATTTGGCGCTTTTGTTGCAAAGCCGGGGAGAAGATGCGGCCTCCTTGGCCCATTTTGAAGCGCTTTACCAGCTCCAGCCTGATTACCGCAGTGCCTTTAACCTCAGTCAGGCCTATCAACGTCTGGGCGCAGGCGACAAAGCGTTAGAATTGGCCCAAACAGCTATCTGGAAAGCCCCTGATGCTATTTTTTTACATCAATACCTCTACGAACTCTACCAAAGCCAAGGGGCCCAACAAGCGGGGCTGGTCTGGTACCAGCAATTGCTCAGAAAACATACCCAATCGGGCCCTGCTGCTTATTTTTTGGCCTGTTTATACGAAAGCGTGGGTGAGCTTGAAAATGCCCGCCTGTATTTAAATACCACTCTGCAATTGATGCCCGATTGGCGTTTGCCCCGCCGCCAATTGATCATCTGGAACCTCAAAAATAACCATGCTTTGGCCCTCAAACACAGCCGCCTGCTCTACCACAGCGACCCCAGCCCAGAACATCTGCTGCTGCTGCTCAATACCTTGCCTGCCCCCGTCTATGTCAGCCAAGATGCCCAGTTTGAGAATCTGGCAGAAATCGAAAAGCTGCTTGATCAGGCCCTGGAAGAGGTCTGGGAGGTCCCTGATTTTCGGCTGATCAGTCTGCCTTTTCACCTGGCTTACCAAAATGGCAATGATCGGCTTTGGAATGAAAAATTTCATCAGTTGTACCGGCGCCTGATTCCAACCCTGCCTGCTCAATTGGAGCGCCGATCAGGTCAAGCAAAACGGATTGGCGTGGTTTCGCGTTTCCTCTTTCGCCATGCGGTCTCTTTTTGTTTCGGGGGCCTGTTTGCGTCTTTGGCCCAGCTCGAAAACTGCGAATTGGTTCTTTTCCCGATCTATGAAAGTCAGTTAAGTGATGACCCGGTTTCGCGCCATTTACAGGATTTGGCCGATAGCTGGCAGCCCCTGGCGATGGAGCAGCCGGTTTTGGCGGCCGCCCGTACGATTCAAGCAGCGCAATTGGATTTGCTGATCTATCCTGAAATCGGCATGGATCCCTTCAGCTATATGCTGGCCCACAGCCGTTTGGCTCCCCATCAAGTCGTTTTGGCGGGGCATCCCCTCACCAGTGGCCTCTCCACGCTGGACTATTTTATCACCAGTTCAGAGCTCGAAATCCCTGGCTGTGAGAGCCACTATACAGAGCAATGGGTGGGTTTGCCTGGCTTGATTCAATACCCCCGTCCGACGCTGCCGTCTGCCCTCTTGACCCGCTCTCAGCTGGGCCTGCCCGAAGACGCCACGCTCTACCTCTGCCCGATGACCCTGTTTAAAATCCACCCAGATCTCGATGTCTGTTTTGCCGAGATTTTGCGCCGCGACCCCTGTGGACAAATTGTCTTGTTTGAATACCTGAACACCCCCTATCACCTGATTTTAAAGCAGCGTTTTGCACAGACCCTGCCAGATATTCACACGCGGATTCTGTTTTTGCCCTTTCAAAGCTTTGACGGTTTTTTGCAGATTCTAAGTCAGGCGGATGTGGTGTTGGATACCCACTATTTCAGTGGCGGCAACACCTCGTTTTTGGCCTTTGAATTGGGGGTTCCTGTGGTGACCTTGCCCTCAGAACGGCTCAAGGCCCGTTCGACCTGGGGCCTGTACCAGCGCATGGGCTTGCAAGCCGGTATTGCCAGTGACGCCCAAGACTATGTTGAACGGGCCTTGCTTTTGGGCCAAAACCCCGATTTGCGCCAAGAATTTTCAAAACAAATCTTGGCAAACAATTCCCTGATTTTTGAACAAACCGACTGGAATCGGGCCTTTGGGGATTGGTGTTTGCAACTTTTCAACAGGGATTAGCCCGTATTTGTCCATTTAAAAAGCCCCGGCCATACAGTCCAGGGGCTTTTTATGAATTCTGTTTAACGAACGAGGTTGATCACAGTATCCAGATTGGTCTGGTGCACCGAAATGATCTTACTGACCGCACTGAAAAACTTCTGTGCCAGTGAGAGTTCAGGCAAGGTCTGAGAGAGAGAGCTGTTGGAGCTTTCCAAACTCTGGGCAACCACACGGGCATCTCCTGGATTTAAGTTGACCATGATCGAATCGCGGGTGGACTCAAACACCGTCGAGCCGTAACGGCTAAAACGCAGGAAATTGGGTGTCGCGGTATTAAAGACGTCGCGTTCATCATAAACGCGGACGCCGGCAACGCCAAACGCTGTACCGCCAACAACCACAAGGCCATTGACCACGTCGAGGTTGGCACCGCGGCCCAGACTATCTACCAGATATAAACCTGTACTGTGAACCAAGCGCAAAACGCCTGCATCGTTCACCACGTGAAATTCCCCATCGCGGGAATAATAGGCGATCGAACCACCTGGAGCCACGCCTGCTGCACCGCCAACGGGGGCCAGTGTTGCTAAACGGAAGAAACCTTTGCCTTGGATGGCCAAGTGGGTGGGCTCGGTGGAGGCCACAATTGAACCCTGAGAGAAATCAATCGAACTCTGATCAATTTGTAGGGTAGACTCGGGCAACTGAATCCCCAGGACAGGGCCATTGGGGTTTCTGACAACTTCGCTCACACCGCCACGGAACTTGACCTTATTGGCCTTGTAACCGGTACGGCTGGTAGCGTTCAGATTGGAGTTAATGACAGCAATCCAGCTGTTGATTGCGCCAAGCGAATAAAGTCCGTCAAATCCAAAATCTCCGCGGCCCATTTAGCCTCCAAATTGTTGTGCTTCGTTATTTTAAGCGACTTGAACAATTTATCAAGCCACCGAATGAATTAAAATCTTAAAGATAAAACCAAGTAATAAAGCGATATCTTTACCTTGGTGGGTATCCTTGGTTGGCATCAAAGAACGATCACGTAACGATTATGTGATCCGAACAGGCTTTTGATACTAACTCTATTATTGCTTTATAGTGAGCTTTACTCAAGTCATTTTAATACAAAAAAAACAAATTTCAAACATTACTTGGTTAACTTAATCAATTTTTAATCAAAGTTAATAAAGCAAACCGCGCTTTGTTTTGCTCAGAAAAATCAGAACCCCTTTTATTCAAAATGCCAACAGCCCCTATTTGTGCGTCTTAACCAAATCTTATTTTGAGGTTATATGAGCCTTATTCTTTCTCACGTCAGATCTGTTGGCCAAGGGGGGATGAGTATAAGTAGGCAAATTGAAATGGAAAAGGAATGAGGTTCACGTTTAAAATGAATTTCGCAGTCACTGGCACACTCCCCACAAGCAATGGGTATGCACCCCTGCAACCCCTTGCTGCCCCGGCACCGGCAGCTACCACCAGCTATGTTCCCCAGAACGTAGCAACGGATTCTTTTATGACCAGTGCCAACCCCGTCTTTTCCGCTCCTGCCAGCGCCTTTCAATTTGCCCAGCCTGCCGCAGCCAATACCAACTTCTCTCCTTTTGTCCCCACCCTGACCACCCTGAGCATTTCCAAAACCGATTTGCAGTGGGCCACTGAACTCGAAACCAAAGTACAGCAGGGCTACCAGCCCACCGCTGAAGAAGCCGCTTATTATAAAAATGTCGGCGCTCAGCTGAACATGATGCGTGAAAATATTCAGCCCCTGAGCCCGGCTCCTGCCCTGCCCCAGATTCAGAATTTTGGCCCTGCTCCTGAGGCTCCTGCCACCCAGCAGCCGACTCAGCCGAACCAGCCTTCTCAGGCTTTCACCAATCCCAATCTGCCAGCCGCCGACAAACAGGTTACCCTGTCTGAAATCGAGTGGTCGCTGATTCTGGAAGAAAAAGTTCAGAAATACGCTTACAAACCCACCCCCGAAGAAGAACAGAAATACCAGAATATCCTGGCCCGCTTCAAAGCCAACCAGGAAATCAAAATGGAATTCATGGATGCCCTGGCAGCTCAGTCTCCCTGGGTCGGCGCCAACGTCGCTTCCATCCGTTACAGCAAAATTATCGCAGGCCAAATCAGCGGCATCATCGGTGCCGTTAAAAATGGCAGCGGCTCCGTTCTGGCTGGCCTGAAAGGTCTGGGCATGACCGCTGTCAAAGCCACTGGCCTCTCGGCTCTGGTGAGTGGTGGTTTCTCCCTCGTGACCAACGGTATTGCTTATCTGCAAGGCAAGAAAAACAAAACCCAAGTGCTGGCCAACGTCGCCACCGATACAGTCACCGGCGCCTTCACCGGTCTGGGTGCCACCGTCGTCGGCGGTGCTGCAATGACCGCCCTGGCTGCCACCAGCCTGGCTGGCTGGCCTGTTACCCTCTTGGTCGGTGCGGCAGGCATGCTCGGCGGCTATTTGGCCGACAAGCTGCTGGTCAAAACCGGCGCCAAAGAGTGGATCAAGAGCAAAGTGATCGGCATGCTCGAAGGCGGCAGCATTCAGCCCAAACCCCAGCAACCTGCTCAGCCCAGCCAGCCCACGGCTCCCCAGCCCACTCAGCCCCAGCAGCCCGCTTACCAGGCACCTGCTTATGGCCCCATGCCCGTCTACGGCTATTAAAGACAAACGACGAAGAAAAAAAGCCCCTGAACCACTCTGGTTCGGGGGCTTTTTTATTGGGTCAGATAGACTGTGTTTCAGCCAATTCCTCTAAATAATAGTGATTGAGATAGGCCCGTGCCAGAGCCAGGGCCATTTTGGCTTGGCCGCGCCGCTGCATGTCTTGCAAGGCCTTTAAAATACCCGCCTCGTCTACCCGACCACCGAGCCTGAGCAGGGTATCCAGCCAAGGGTGCAAGGGGGTGAGTTGGGTCATCAAACGCACCTCCCAGCTGGGGTGTTTGTGGTATAAATGCAAGGCTCCCCGCGCGCGCGCCTGCTCTTTGGCGATCAAGACAGGCCAATCCGCCAAATCAAAAGGCGGCTCCAGATGGTAGCCCACAGCCTCCGGAACTGGCCGAGATTTCAGTCCCTGTTGGCGCAAACGCAGCCCCAATTCCAGGTCTTCCCAGCCATAGTGGCGAAAGGCCAAGTCAAAGCCCCCGGCCTTTTCAACCGCGACTTTGGCCACCGAGACATTGCCCGTGGCAAAAAAGGCGCGCGAAGCGTCGGTCCAGGGGCTAAAGGGAGTGAGTGTGGGGTTGGCATAATCATGGCTGATAATCACCCGACCCTGTCCGATCCAGCCCGCCCCGTGTTGCCTGTGAAAATGCAGATGGGCCGCCACAAAATTGTGGCAGACAACCATATCACTGTCGAGAAAGAGCAAGAGCGGTGCCTCTGCCAAGGCAATGGCTTGGTTGCGGGCTGCTGAGCGCCCTTGGTTTTCACTTAGGCGCTGCCATTTTAACCGATGCCACTTCAGCCCTTTCAGATAATCGGCTGTGCCATCTTGCGAACCGTCGTCGACTACCACAATCTCAAAATCTGGGCAGCTTTGCTCCCGCAAGGCAGCCAGACAGCGCTCGAGACTGGCCAGTGAGTTATAGGTTGGAATCAGCACAGTGGCGTGTTTAAACATGGCTTTGCCTAACTTTGCTTCACTTTACGCTTGGAATCTCAAAAGACAAAAGCCGCTGCAGCCTGGAGAACAAGCAAACAGCGGCTTTTTAAACTGGGCGGAACTTAACGCAGTGGGCTCCACTCCATCAAGACGCCGGTTTTGGGGGGCACTTGCGGCACCACCAATTGACCGTTGCGAATTTGCAGGGTGCGACCCGTGATCAAATCTTTGAGATTGCCATCAGGCACGCTCACCCGGCTCAGGTCCATGGGAATGTCCTGGGCTTTGGTGTGATTGTTCATGACCACGATCAATTTGCTCTTGGCATCTTCACGCAGATAGGCAAAGGTGCGGTTGTCGTTGTGGCGCATCAGGCTGCGGAAAGAACCCCGGCGCAGAGCTGAATACTGGTTGCGAATCTGAATCAGGCGTTTGTAATAATTGCGCAATTCCAAATTCTGTTGGGCTGGATCCCAGGGGAAGGTGCGGCGGCAATCGGGGTCCATTTCACCAGCCATACCGATTTCGTCCCCATAATAGATCACGGGAGCGCCGACATAGGTCATCATAAACAGGGCGGCCAAGCGCACCTTGTTGAGATCGCCTTTGGCCATGGTCAACATGCGGGCGGTATCATGGCTGCCCAAAACATTGAACATGCTGTAGGTCACGGAGTCGGGATGGCGCTTGCGCAGGCCTTCCAGGCCCCAATCGATTTGATCGACGCTGGCTTTGTCTTCGACAAAGAAGTTAAGCACCTGTTCTCTAAAGGCATAGTTCATGACGGCGTCAAACTGATCGCCTTGCAGCCAGGGAGAGCCGTCGCCCCAAATTTCGCCAACGATATAGAGGTCTGGATTAACGCGTTTAACACGGGTGCGGAATTCGCGCCAGAAATTCATATCGCGAATTTCGTTGGGCACGTCTAAGCGCCAGCCATCAATGCCGAGTTTGGCCCAGTACTCGGCCACCTGAAAGAGGTGTTCACGCACTTCGGGATTGTATTCGTTGAATTTGGGCAGGGTGGCATGGCCCCACCAGGCTTCGTAATTGGGTTTGGGATCTTTGACCACGGGGAAGCTGTGGAAGAGATACCAATTCCAGTATTTGGATTGGGTGCCATTTTTCTCCGCGTCGCGGAAGGCCCAGTGGGTGTCTCCAGAGTGGTTAAAGACGGCATCCAATACGACCTTGATGCCCAGGGCATGGGCCTGAGCGATCAGGCGTTTGAAGGTGTTGATATCGCCAAAAGCGGGATCGACCTTCATGAAGTCGGCGGTATTGTATTTGTGGTTCGAGGTTGGGGCATCAAAAATCGGGTTGAAATAGATCGCGTTCACACCCAACTCTTTGAGGTAGGGCAATTTTTGAATCACGCCATCGAGGTCGCCACCCATGAAGTTAAACAATTCGGGTTTGCTGCCCCAGGGCTGGGTACCAGCCGGATCGTTCTGGCGATTGCCATTAAAGAAACGCTCTGGGAAAATCTGGTAAAAAACCGCGTCTTTGACCCATTCAGGCGTGGCAAAACCCGCATTGTTGCGAGCGGCCATTGGCGCAACCGGAGTGGCTTTCTGACGTGCCGCGATCAGGTTTTTGGCAGCCCCAATTGAATAGCGGGACAAATCAGATTGGACTGCGGCAGCCTGGGCCTGAACCCGTCCAGGAGCCAGGGTATTTGAGGGATTGAGGGTGGGACCCCCCAAGTTGGCACAGGCTGACAAAGTCAAACTGGCCAAGAGAGCGGTACTGAGGAGGGAACGAATCTGTTTCATGCTGAAACCTCTTTGGTTCATCTGGATAAGAGAAAGCTAACCTAATTTAATTTTAACAGGAACTTAACCTTTTCTTGCTAAAAATAAATAGAAATTAACATTTGGTTTTTTACTATCATTTTTTACAGCTCGAAATAGGTATTTGAACGACGTCCGACCCGACGTCCGACTCATTACATTATAAGCCAAGCATAAGCGCCAAACATAACACAGTGTAACCGATCTCAGCGGCTCTGACCAGCCAAATTTGGCCGCGTTTCTTATGCCGAACCCAAAAACTGCATTCGGTCGAGACGAAACTGTCGGTTTTCTTGGCGCAGGTGGCAAAATGCCTCTAAATAGGTAAATGTGCCCCGGCCAGCCAAGAACAGGGGGGTGACTACCCGTTCTGTGCGTTCGTTGCGGGCATTGTGATAATAAATTTTGACATCCTGCTGCTGGGATATGGCCAGGTTCAACGGGGGAGTCAAGGGGTGATCCATGGCGACTGCAGCCTGCATCACGTCGTTCCGCACCCCCGGATAATGTTGCCAAAAACTCTCCAGCGGGGTCTCGGCTTGCTCAGGCAAACGCGAGACACAGAGCTTAAACAACTCTGCACAGGCCTGGCTGTCGGGCAGGGCGCGATGGGCCGGCCCCTCCATGGCCAGATCAAAATGGGCAGCCAGGGTGGTGAGTTTGTAATTGGGGGCCTCGGGCAATAAGAGGCGGGCCAGACGGCAGGTATCCAAGGTGGGGTGGGGGGGATAGGCAAAACCTGCGCGCCGCAATTCGCAGGCCAAAAAAGCCAGATCAAAACTGGCATTGTGGGCCAGCAAAATACCATCCTGCCAAAAGGCCTGCAGGGCGGGCACCAAACTTGCAAACACAGGCGCATCCGCTACCATGGCTTGGGTAATCCCGTGAATGCCGATCACCACAGGCGGAATGTGCATTTGCGGATTGACCAGCTGTGAGAAGGTCGCCAAGATACCTGCCTCGAGTGAAAACTTAATTGCAGCTACCTCGACAATCCGATCGCGTACAGCAGAAAGGCCAGTGGTTTCCAGATCTAGCGCAATAAAAACCTGATCTTTTAATAAACCACCGGCCATTGTTTTAAAACCTATAATCTAAGCTTAATTCCAGAAGGAATTGAGCATTTTATCCGCTTTTGTGCGAATGTCTTGCGGCATTTTATTCCAGATACCATCAGCCATGGCCTGGTTTTTGAGGCGTTTGATCGGCTTTTCGCGGTCAATGCCACTCATATACTGATCAATCGTACTGGAAATCAGGTTTTGAGCCGGTTTATTGCCCGTGGCAGCTGCTTTTGTGAGCGAGTAGAGAATCAGGAAAGAGCGATTGTCATCGATGTCTTTCAAGAAACGGCTGGCAGGGAATTGGGGCTGGGTGACCACAGCCAGAACCTCTTCGTCTGTTACGCCGAGATTGCCGAGGATCCGACCCAATTCAGCAGCCTGACCGCTTTCTACCAGGGTTTTGGCCAATTGATTGCGGTTAGCCTGAGTGCCATTGACCCAGATTTTTTCAGCCAACTCACTGACTTTCGTGGGATCAGCCACACCACCGTAACCAAAATAGGTTTTGTTCTGAAGCTGTTTATTGAGTTCACCCAGTTCAGCTGAGAGATCGAGCTTGGGGGCTGGTTGTGGCGCTTCTCCCGGTGTGGCCGGTGCGATCTGCAATTGGCTGAGATCGACGGTTCCGGGTGTTGCGGGAGCGGCCGGAGCGGGGGCACCTGGCTGAGGGGCTGCTGGCTGAGGCGAGGTCGGAGCCGCAGTGGGCTTGACCTGGTCAGGGGCAATGCCCAAGGCATTTAAAACACTGGTCATACCACCGGCCACGTCAGGGTAACCCTGAACGCCTGGCAAACTCTCTGTTAAAATCCCGGCAGAAGCCTGTTTTTGTTCAGGGGTCATGGTTTTGATCAGATCGGCCCGCATCGCTTCATTGGGCGTGCGCAAAGTCAAGGCCAGCAAAATTTCGGTTTTGGCCTGATCGTTATAGAGTTTAAACACCTCTTTTTGCTGGGCTTTGCTCAGGGTTGGAAAGGTATCCAAGGCCTGATCGGCAGGCAACTCCAGGAAGGCGGCTGCATTGAAGGCCGGGGCGGCGGCAGGTTGTGCTACCCCACGGGTTGCCGGCTTGGGTGCTGCCGGTTGAGGGGCCACGGGCTGAGGGGCAACAGGGGCTTCTTCAACCACGGGGGCCGAGTCGGCAGCTCCTGCTGCCACATCCGCAGGAGAGGCGGGCGCTGCAGGTGCATTTACGGGGCTTGCAGGCGCTGGTACGTGTACAGGGGCTTCATCCACAGTGGGGGCTGCTGGCTGGGCTGGGGCCGCTGGGGCTGCTGTCAAAGGAGCCACAGTGGCTTTGCCGCCAAGTTCACCTACCAATAAATTGAGTTCAGTGGTTTGGGAGAAGGCCTGACCGGCTGTTCCCTGCAAGAGGGACTGATAAAACGTGGCAATCTGGCCCTTTTCTTCGGGGCTCATACTGGCAATCAGACGGGAGCGCATCTCTTGATTGTCGATCTGTTGGGTGGTTACGGCCAACAGAACATCGGCTTTGTCTTGGGGACTGAGGGCTTTAAACAGGCGATCCTGATCCACTGGGCTGAGATCTCTGAAACGCTGCAATTGTTCATTTTTAGGCAATTGCAGGTAGCCGTTTAAATCGATCATGGTTGGGGAAACCGGCGAGGCAGGCACTTCGCTCACTGTAGGGGTGGGGGAAGTGGGGAAGGGCTCTGCGCCTGTGACCGGGGCCGTGGGGGCCGCTGGCGCGGCAGGTGCAACCGGTGCGGCGGGTTGCTCTGCGGGGGGGGCGGCAGGTGCTGCGGGTGCTGCGGGTGCTGCTGGAGCGGTAGGTGCTGCGGGTGCTGCGGGTGCTGCTGGAGCGGTAGGTGCTGCCGGTGCGATTGCCTCTTCTGAAGGGGGGCGGGCGATCTCTTCGTCTTTGGGTGCTGCGGCTTCCAATTTGGCTTTTAAAGCTTGGGCTTGGCTGCTCAACTGTTGGGCAAAGCGCTGATCATTGAGCTGAGAGAGCAATTGCTGTTTGATGCGGTTATCGCGTTGGCTGAGGTATTCATCCTGGCTGTCGGGCCAACTCAAAAGGGCATTCATGCGCAAGGCTGCAGAGTTGTCTTTGAGTTGTTTGACGGCTTCAAAGTCAGTGGCAGGCAAACCCAGTGGATTGTCGGGCTGGGCCGCAAAGATATAATCGTCGGCAATGCGCAAAAAGGCCTGGCGTTTTTCAGTCGGAATTTTGTTCAAGGCCTCCAATTGTTGCTCAGGTGGCGTGGTCAACAGTTTTTGCACTTCTTGTTCGAGCGCGAGATCGGGGGGGGCAGCAGGGGCCGCAGGCGCCGTTGGGGCTGCAGGGCCAGCCGGAGCTGGGGCGTCGGCGGCTCCTGTGGGAGCGTCAGGTGCTGCCGCAGCAGGTTCTGCTGCCGGTTTCTCGGCGGCATCCAATTCGGCCAAGCTCTTGCCCGACTCTACGGCTTTGCGCCGATCCGTGGCACGCTGAGCAGCGGCACGGGCTTCATCCAATTGGGGTTTAAAGGCATCCAGGCGTTTTTGGGCCTGTTCCACAGCCCGATTGGCTTTGCGCAGATCTTCGAGGGTGCTGCCACCGCCCAGAAAACTCCAAAAACCATGTTTTTCTTTGAGTTCTTTGTTGAGTGTGCTTTTGTCTTTGAGCAGGTCTTCGCGCTCGGCTTTCATGCCACGCAGGGCCAAAGACAATTCTCGGCGCTCAGCGGGTTCTATATGCCCCTGGCTGAGTCGGGCTTCGGTTGTGCGCATATCTTTGTCGAGCGCGCTGATGCTGCCGTCGATATCCGCCAAACGGCCATCAATTTCGGCTAATTTTTTAACGGCGTCATCGCCAATTCGACCGGCAATTTTATCGCGATCTTGTTTTGCGTCGGTGACACCTTCGACGAGTTTTGAATTTTGTTTTTCAACGCCTTTGAGAGCTTCTCCGGCTTTTTTTTCGGCTTGGCTGGCGGTGCGGTGATCATAGCTGGCACTGGTGGCATCGACAAAAGAAACCTCTTGCGAGGATTTGCCCAAATTGTCTTTAAACTGGAGTGAAAAGCTGTGTTGAATGTCTCTGACCTTGATATCGTCGTCGTCAAACAGGCCGAGTTCGGGATCGGTGAGTTCAAAGGTCGCGCCCTGCAGTTTGTCGGCATTGGATGCAGCGGCCTGGATAAAGGCTTTAACCTCTTTAAACTCCAGATCTTTACCACCCCAGCCCAGGCCCAAACCACCCAGAAATCCAGATTTGCTGTTGTAATTTTCTTTGATAAAGTTTTTGATGCCCTTGTCGCTGAAGTCGGTCAGGTACTGACCATCGATGCGAAAGCGAATATTGTTTTTCTCAAAGACGTTTTCACGGGGACTGTTGAGAACATAATCGGGAACCTGACGGTTATTGCCAGAAAATTGGATACTGCCACTCATAATTTAATACTCCAGACTCAAATATTCACTTTGGGATTTGGGGCGCGAGATGTCTTTGGATATTATAGGGAGGGGAGCGGCCTGCCATGCGTTAAAATTGGGGCCAGGGGTTAAGTCCTGATTAAAAACTTGCCAAATTTTCTCACAAAAAAGAAGCGCTTGCTGTCTTTTGCACAACGCTCCCACAACCTTAATATCGGTCTCAAAAGTTCAATGTTTGGGATAACTTTCGAGACGTGTTTTTAAATAATTTCGGCCGTTGCGAATCACGCCCAGGGTCTTTTCAATTTCATCTTCGACGTGTTTGAGCACGGTATCGGCATATTGCTCTGTCTGGTGGCGCATGACCAGGGCCTCTTTGCGCGCACCTTCGATGGTTTCCACCACACGTTTGTCGGACGAAGCCGCAGTCACCACTGGACTGGGGCTAGAAAGGGCTGCATTCTGGTTCATGGCTAATCTGCTGACTCCCGTTTTCGTGCTGATTTCTTGCAAAGGCATACTGATTTCATCCACACAAACACTGCCGTTGCGCTGGGACAAAACAGGAACAAACTGACCCGGCCGGGGCGTCGTCTGATCCACCGAAACCGTTGCAACCTCAGGACTGTCTGTCCGATTATAACTGAGACCCGTCCCAATTTGGGTGTGGTACTGCCGAATCAATGCGGCTTCGTCAAGATTCAAGAGACGGGCATATTGACGGATATAACCCGAAGTATAGACAGGTGCAGGCAATTGCTCCAGTTGACCCTCTTCAAGGGCATACAAATAATGCAATTTAATAAACGTCTGCCGCGAGACTTCCTCAAGTGAAACCCCTTTGTGTAAACGGGTTTGCTTAAGTACAGCACCAATATCTCCGGAACCGGTTAAGCTTTGTGTTTTTTCGGGAACCTGTACGTAACTCACTTGGCTTCCACTCCGTTGCTGTATTTCTGTCCTTGAATTTTGTGTGCCTTCAATTTGTGTGGCTGGTCACAAGACCTGTTTTTCAGTATAGTCAGCTAAACACGCTGCGTCAATCCTTGGGAAATGAGAAGGCGGGTTTTCTTTCCGCTCCCAAGAGGGGTTAATTCTTGAGCACAAAAGCGTCGAAACGCGTGTCTTCAACAGGGATAAAGGCGTGATTGTAAGCATCAGAAAAGAGGCGAATCTCTTTTTCAGGCAAGAGTCCCTGGGGTCTTAATGAAAAAAAACGGTAATTCAGGGGTTCCAATAATGCTTGCACGGCCTCCCCGACATGATCAAAGAGAATTTCGCAAATGATCACGGGCCGGGAGGTTTGAATCAATTTCAACATGCCTTCAATCACCTGGTGTTCAGTTGATTCGGTGTCGATTTTAACCAGCTCTACTTTTTCCAAGCCCCATTCAGCCGCCAGCGAATCCAATCGGTTCATTTGAACTTGGTACGAGCGGGTTTGCTCGCGAAAGCTTTTATTGGCACTCGATCCCAAGGGCAAGGTGACCGAATCCACCTCATAAAATTCAATCTGACCATTTTGATCGGAGAGGGCAATTTCAAAGGTTTGAATCTGTTTGTTTAATTGGTTTAAGTCAATATTGCGGTATAAATAGCTTAAAACCCGTGGCACAGGCTCAAAAGCCAAAACGCGTACCTGTTCAAAGCAGCCTGCCGCCAATAAGCTAAAATAACCTGTGTTGGCGCCAATATCCACAAAAGTCATGCCAGGCTGACAGGCCTTTAAGAAAAACCAGGTGATCTCTTCTTCGTGGCTGCCGTTGACGTAAAGGGCCGAGACAATGCTGTCCTGACCATCTGAATACATTTTCAGGCTTTTACCAGGCAGGGGTTGCCAGGTCAGCACACCGGCATAGGGAAACAACCGGTTGCCCAAGAGACCTTTCCTGAGCGCTGGAACATGTTTGCAAATCCACCTTCCCCCAGCATTGAGCAGAGGGAGGGACAATAAGCCAAGTGTGAAAGATTTGAACCAAGTAAAATTCATAGGCTTAATTTTAGCACAAACCCTGACTGGCGCCTTCATGCATCCCTGCCGACAAGACTGACGAAATGTCGCAAAGCTGTGTTAAAATAGACGCCATGGAAAATCCTCAACCCCAGATGACACCGATCAATACCGTCATTCTTGTGGGCCGGGCCGGTCGCAATCCAGAAATTAAGTATTTTGAAAGCGGCAAGACCCTGGCCAGCTTCAGTCTGGCTGTGGATCGCCCCAAAACCAGTCCCGATGGCGAGAGTGTCACCGATTGGTTTAAAGTTGAGCTCTGGGGCAGACAGGCCGAAATCGCCTATGAATATGTCAAAAAAGGTTCATTGGTGGGTATTCGGGGCCGCTTGGAGTTTCGCCCTCACCCAGAGTTCCAGTATCCCGAATTGATTGTTCACACGATCAGCTTGCGCCTGCTTGGCAGCAAACACGATTTGGCGCCGCCCAAAAGCGAAGAACATCCCTTTTAATTCTCATTTTCCTGAGGCAATGCTGCCAACTCCGCCACCAAACTCGCCATTTTTGCTTGATGTTCTGCGATCATTCCACGTAAATGTGCCAACTCAGGTTTTGCAGCCAGACGCTCCTGCGATTTTTTGACCAGTTTGGCCCAAATTTCCAACTCTTTTTCAATCTGTTCGCGGCTGCGTCTCTGGATGGGAGCTTCTTTTGGGGCCTCTGAGAGCGACTCTGGCAAAGCGGCGGGCGCAGGAGGAGGCGTGGTTGGCAGGGAAACCGGCTCGTTGCCAAAATTTTGCAGGGCTTGAATTCGCATCTGGTGACTTGCGCGCAAGTCCAGCAGGCGCGGATCTCCTGGTAAGCGCAAAAGCCGGGCCTCGACTTTGCGAAGCAGGGCTTGCCAGGTCTCCAATTCGTGTTCTTGCTCCGGTGAGAGCGCTTGGTTTTTTGTCGGAGCCTCACTTTCGCCAGGGTCCAAGACCTCTTCGTCCGCATCCTCCCAGTGGCTCAAATAGCCCTCAACCAACTGGGTTAATTGGTGTGGGCCTTGGCGCCTCAATTCAAGTTGGCGTAACTGTCCATGTAAGTCAAGGCGGGCCTTTTCGTGTTCGTCTTTTAAAAAGAGCCAGTGCTGATTGTCGGGTGCCAAGCGCAAGCGTTGCTCCAGATGTAAGAGCACCTTGTCTCGGGCCTCTAATTTGCGTTTGAGCAAAAGCAATTGTGCTTGCCGGTCTCTCTCGGCCGAGAGGTCTGCCGCCTCACTCATCCAGGTAGGGCCTGTTCTGGAAAAGGTTCTAAACCCGGAAAAAGGGGAGCTATCTCCGCTTCAAACCAGGCCTCAAAGGATTGGGAAGCCTGCGGCTCTGCCAAATGAGAGAGCACAGCGTTTAAACAGGTCAAATGCCGCTTCAGGCGTTCAGGATCGGCTTGGGCCGCCAAAATTTGTGTGCAGGCCGTGTGGGCCAAGGTCTCATCCTGCCAGACCAAGGTTTCGTGGAGCTTTTCGCCTTTGCGAATGCCCACAGCACGGATTTCCAGTTCGTGGGGCTGGTACCCCGAGAGTTGAATCAGGTTCTGTGCCAAATCGAGAATTTTAACCGGCTCGCCCATATCCAAGATAAAGGCCTGAGAAGGCGCTTTGAGCAAAGAGGCCTGCAAAACCAACTGCACCGCTTCGGGAATCGTCATAAAATAGCGGGTCATGCTTGGATCGGTGATCGTGATCGGCCCGCCTTTTTCGATCTGTTTCTGAAACAGGGGAATCACACTGCCCCGACTGCCAATCACATTGCCAAAACGCACAATGCTGCTGTGCAGTTGTGGTGCTGTTTGAGCGATTTGGTGCACCACCAACTCAGCAAAATATTTGCTCAGACCCATCACACTGCTGGGTTCGGCGGCTTTGTCGGTTGAGATCAGCACAAAGGTCGAAACATGCTGGGCCACGGCTGCTTTGAGTAATTGTTGGGTGCCCCAGACATTGTTTAAAAAGGCCTCTTGGATATTCAACTCCATCAGGGGCACGTGTTTGTGGGCTGCCGCGTGAAAAATCACCTCGGGTTGCAAACGTGCCAGAAGGGCATTGAGTTGCTCATAATGGCGAATATCTGCGACCACGGGCTGCACCGGTAGGCCCTGCAATTCTTGCTGAAGCAGATAGATGCTGTTTTCGCCGTGACCCAAGAGGTAGAGGGTTTCGGGAGCATAGTCCAGTATCTGACGGCAGAGCTCGGAGCCGATTGAGCCCCCCGCCCCTGTCACCAAGACCCGTTTGCCTTTGAGAAAGCTGTGCAGAGGTTGATCGTCGAGTTTGACCGGGTCGCGACCGAGCAAATCTTCGATCTGGATTTTGCGCAATTGCTCAATCGAAACTTCGCCTTTGAGAATCTGGTGGGTGGCGGGCACAATGCGCAAGTTGACGGGCAGCGTTTGGCACATTTCGACATAGCCGCGAATGGTCTGGCGCGAGACCGAAGGCATGGCCACAATCACGGAGTCGATTTCGCGATTGCTGATGACTTCTGCCAATTTGTCGCGGCCGCCAAAGACCCGCAAGCCATGAATCCGGGCCCGCCATTTTTCGGGGTTGTCGTCGATAAACCCCACAGGCACATAGCCGTGTTCGGGGGTGCGCAACATGCCTGCGGCCACCATCGCTCCTGCGTCTCCGGCTCCGACAATCACTGTGCGCAGGGTTGGGCGTCCCTGCTCAAACAGGCTGACCTCCACCGAAAAGCGGCGACTGAAGCGCACGCCACCAATGGCAAGCAAATAAAAGGCCGCTTCAAAGACAAAAATCGAACGGGGAAAGCCCGTCAGGCCAAGCAGATAGGTTGTGACACCAAAGAGCACCGAGCCGAGTAAAACCGCCCTGAAAATACTGAACAACTCCCGCA